>JBFFXF010000001.1:0-86593 GCA_041569895.1 Planctomycetota bacterium
CGAACCGCCTGGCGAACGTCTCGACGAGGCGCTCCCGGGTGGCGTCGGCCCGGGTGGGGTCGACGAGGGTGACGGTGGCGCCGCCGAAGCCTCCACCGGAGAGCTTGGCGCCGAGGACGCCCGGGAGGTCTCTCGCGGTGTCGACGAGCAGGTCGAGCTCCTCGCACGAGTTGCCGAGGAGGTCGCGACTCGACGCGTGCGACTCGAGCATCAGCTCGCCCAGGAGCGTGAGGTTGCCGGACTCGAGCGCGCGGCGTCCCTCGAGGACGCGTTCGTTCTCGAGCACGACGTGCTCGGCACGCGCGCGGTCGCGGGGATCGATCGCCTCGGCGTGACGTTCGAGCTCCTCGACGGACACGTCGCGGAGGAAGCGGATCGGCCGACCGAGCGCCACCCCGAGACGCGTCGCGGCGCGCTCGCATGAGGCGCGCAGGTCGGCGTAGCGGCCGTCGACGAGCTCGTGTCGCACGCCGGTGTCGGCGACGAGCACGCTCGGGCAGGAGGGCGCGCAGGTGATCTCGGCGTGCTCGTGCGTCGCGCAGTCGAGAAAGAGGAAGCCGCCGGCGACGCCGAAGATCGATGAGAACTGGTCGAGAATGCCGCACGGCACGCCGACGAAGTCGGCCTCCGCTCGCTGGCAGAGACGCGCGAACTCGAGGCGATCGGGAGGCGCCTGACCGGTCGCCGCGATTGCCGCCGACGCGACGGCGACCTCGAGCGCCGCGGAGGACGACACGCCCGACCCGACGGGGAGGTCGCTCGCGAGCGCCATGCGGAGCGCGCCGCTCGGCGGTCCCCGGCGGCCGAGCTCGAGGAGGACGCCCTTGACGTAGTCGCTCCAGTCGCCGGCGCGCCGCGCGTCCGAGAGGGACAACGTGCGTTCCGAGTCGAGCGTCTCGCTGTAGACGGCGATGCCCGCTCCGCCGCCGCTCTCGCCCATCGGGCGGGCCGCCGCGGCCGCGACGCCGAGATCGAGCGCCACCGAGATGATCCACCCGCCGTTGTAGTCGGTGTGATTGCCGAGGATCTCGACGCGTCCCGGCGCGAACGCCACGACGTCGGGCGCGGCGTCGAACCGACCGGTGAAGACCTCTCCCGCTCGCCGCAGGAGCGCCGCCTTCGGATCGCCGGCGAGCGTCACAGCTCCTCGGCGCACTCCGTGCGCACGATGTCCTCGACGGTCTCGCGACGGGTGATCAGCAGCGCCCTGCCGCCCTCGATCCACACCTGCGGCGGGCGGCCGATCGAGTTGTAGTTCGAGCTCATCGAGTATCCGTACGCGCCGGCGTCGTGGATCAGCAGCAGGTCCCCGGCCTCGGCGCGCGGCAACGACCGCGGATCGAGGAGCTCATCCGATTCGCGGGTGAAGACATCACCCGACTCGCACAGCGGGCCGGCGACGACCTGTGGCTCGAGCTCGGCGTCGCCGCCGGTCTTGCCGAGCACGTCGATGCGGTGGTACGAGCCGTACATCGCGGGCCGCACGAGATCGCAGAAGCCCGCGTCGACCATGACGAATGTGTGGCCCGGCCCGCGCTCGTTGGTGCGCGTCGTCTTTCGCCCGCGAACGCGTGTCACGAGCCCCGCTCCCGGCGCGACGTAGTGCCGGCCGGGCTCCATCTCGACGCGGATCTCGCGCCCGGCCCGCGCGGACAGCTCGGTCCGCGCCTTGCGGAGCTGCTCGACGCACTCCTCGAGATCGATCCGCGGCGCCCCCGGGCGGTAGGGATAGGGAATGCCACCACCGAAGTTGACCGCCTCGAGGTCGGGGTATTCCCGGACCCGCTCGCAGAAGAAGTCGGCCAGCCGGGCGATGTTCGTCCGGAACTCCGCGATCTCCGGACCGGTTCCGATGTGGGCGTGCAGCAGCGTCACCTTGAGGCCGCACTCGGCGATCAGCCGTCGCAGCTCCGGCTCGTCCTCGAACCAGACGCCGTGCTTCGACGCCGGTCCGCCGGTGTCGCACTGCTTCACGTGTCCGTGGCCGAAGCCGGGATTCAGCCGGATGCCGACCGGCCCGGCGAAACCCGACGTGGCGAGCTCCGGGACCATCTGCGGTGTGCCGATGGTGACCAGGATGCGGTTCTCGACAATGACGCGCAGCGCGTCATCGCGAAAGACGTCCGCGGTGAAGAGTATCTCGGGAGGATCGAAGCCGCCCTCGAACCCGGCGCGCCGCGCGCGCAGCACCTCGTTGCCGGAGACCGTGTCGAGCCAGACGCCGTGCTCGAGGCAGATGTCCAGCACGGGCCGCGCCGAGCACGCCTTCATGGCGTAACGGGGCTGCAGGTGCGGCGAGTTCATCAGCGAGCGCACATGCTGGACACGGCGGCGGATCTCGTCACCGTCGTAGAGGTAAAACGGCGTGCCGACGCGTTCGGCGAGGCGCTCGATCGCGGCCCTGTCGACGCCGGGGGTCGCGCGGGTGTCCATGGCGGAATCCATCGTCCTCGTTCGATGCTTCTTCGAGGTGCCTGTTCGTGTCTGGTCGCGAAAGAGCTCGGCGGGTCGCGGGATCGACGGCCGGCGGCCGCGAGATATCGGAACAATCATTTGAACTTGTCATTGTAACCGCGAGACGTGGCGTTGAGAAACGAGGACTTCGCGGTTATTCTCGCGTTCAATGGCGAAAACCGCGAAGAGTCGACCGAGCGCGCCTCCGGCGCCGCGCCCTCCGCGAGAGCGGGAGGCGGTGCTCGTCGCCAGCGGCGACCTGCGGCTCTCGGCGAACCAGGTCTGCTGGCCGGCGCAGAAGGAGATGGAGAAGCGCCTCGGCGATGCGGTCGCGCGCGAGGGCTGGCGGATCCGGCGAGGCCACGCCTACGACTCGGGGCAGCGTCACGGCTTCATCGACAGCCAGAAGCGCGGCATGGAGGTCTTCCGCGGCATCCATCCCGACGCGCCCCTCATCGTCGCCGAGGCGGTGTGGCAGTACAGCCACCACGTCCTCCACGGGCTCGCGACGCACCGCGGACCGATCCTCACCGTCGCCAACTGGAGCGGGCAGTGGCCGGGGCTCGTCGGCATGCTCAACCTCAACGGGTCGCTGACCAAGGCCGGCGTCGAGTACTCGTCTCTCTGGAGCGAGCGCTTCACCGATCGGTTCTTCCGCGCGGGTCTGCGCCAGTGGCTGCGCACCGGCCGGATCGCGCATGACACGTCGCACGTGCGCGACCTCGACCACTTCGTGCTCCCCGAGAAGGACGAGGCGCTCGGCAGGCGGCTCGGCGAGGAGCTCAGGCGCGACAAGGCGATCATGGGCGTCTTCGACGAGGGCTGCATGGGGATGTTCAACGCCATCATCCCCGACCACCTGCTCAACCCCACCGGCGTCTACAAGGAACGACTGAGCCAGTCGGCGCTCTGGGCGGCCATGCGCCGCGTCGAGCCGGACGAGGCGCTCGACGTGCGGCGCTGGCTGGAGCGCAAGGGGATGCGGTTCCACACCGGCAAGGACCCCGGAACGGAGCTCACCGACGACCAGATCCTGGAACAGTGCCGCATGTACCTCGCCGCCGTTCGCATGGCGCACGAATTCGGTTGCGCGACGATCGGCATCCAGTACCAGCAGGGGCTCAAGGACGTCTGTCCCGCCTCGGACCTCGTCGAGGGCCTCCTCAACAACGTCGATCGCCCGCCGGTCCGCCACGCCGGCAAGGGCGAGGTCCTCTATCGCGGCAAGGCGCTGCCGCATTTCAACGAGGTCGACGAGTGCGCGGGCCTCGACGCGCTGGTGACCAATCGCGTCTGGACGGCGATGCGCCTCGAACCCGAGACGACGCTGCATGACCTGCGATGGGGCGATCACTACTCGGGCGACGGCGTCGACGACTACGTCTGGGTGTTCCTGATCTCCGGGGCGGCGCCGCCGCAGCACTTCATCGGCGGCTATCGCGGCGCCTCCAGCGAGCGCCAGCCGCCGATGTACTTCCCGCTCGGCGGCGGCACGCTGAAGGGGATCTCGAAGCCGGGGGAGATCGTCTGGAGTCGCGTGTTCGTCATGGACGGTCGCCTCCACTGCGACATCGGCCGGGCGCGCGTCGTCAAGCTTCCGGAAGGGGAGACGCAACGCCGCTGGCGGCTGACGACGCCCCAGTGGCCGATCATGCACGCGGTGCTCCACGGCGTCTCGCGAGATCAGATGATGGCCCGCCACCGGTCGAATCACATCCAGGTCGCCTACGCGCCGAGCGCGGAGCGCGCAGACGCAGCGCTGGCGGCGAAGGCGGCGATGCTGCGCGAGATCGGCGTCGAGGTGCACGTCTGCGGCAACCGGAACGGACTCGTCGAGTGATGCCCATGAGATCTTTCCCCTCTGTCGAGTGCTCTGTTTTCGTCATTGCCGCGCTTGCCGGGTGCGTCACGACGCCCTCGTCGGTTCACGTCGAGCGCGAGGTGATCGGCCGGTCGCTCGAGGGTCGCCCGATCGAGGCCTACATCGTCCACGGCCCTGGAGCCGATGAGGCGCTCTTCGACGCCGGCAGCGGCGTCGAGACGCTGCTCATCTTCGGGGGCATCCACGGCAACGAGACGCTCACCGTGCCTCTCGTCCAGCGCCTGCTCGACATCGCGCTCGTCGATCAATGGCTCGCGAGCGGCAAGCGGCTCGTCATCGTGCCCGCCGCGAACCCCGACGGGCTGGCCCGCGGCGTGCGGCACAACTCGCGTGGCGTCGACCTCAACCGCAACTTTCCGGCGTCGAACTGGAAGCGGCGCGGACGGCGGCACGGCGTGTTGCCCGCGAGCGAGCCGGAGACACGCGCGCTGATGGGTCTCGTCGAACGGTACCGTCCCGCCCGCGTCCTCTCCGTGCACGCCCCGCTCCACTGCGTCAACTACGACGGTCCCGCGCACGGCGTCGCCCGGGCGATGGCGACGGCATCGGGTTACGAGCTCAGGAGCAGCATCGGATATCAGACGCCGGGCTCGTTCGGCAACTGGGCCGGCGTCGATCGGCGCATACCGGTGGTGACGCTCGAGCTGCGCCGCGATCTGAGGCGCGGCGAGGTCTGGGACGAGCTCGGCAATGCGGTGCTGACCTTCGTGCGCTATCCCGCCGGGGAGCTGTTCGCGCAGGGCGATCAGCTCTCGGAGAGTCCGAGCCGCTCGAACCGCCACTCCTCGACCGGCACGCGCTCGTCGAGCGCCAGCTCGCAGGAATAGCCGTAGCCCGGCGCGTGCAGCGAGCCGCACTCGATGCGTCCATCCTCGATGCGGACGTGCGGCAGGCCGTCGCGCACGGTGTAGATGTCAGGATGGGTCCGCGCCGCCGAGTCGCGTTCCCGGACGGGCAGGTGGGCGAGACCGCGGAAGTAGTGGTGGCCGTTCCTCTCGGCATGGGTGACGCCGACGACGGCGAGCGTCGTCAGGTCCTGCTGCAGCGGCACCACCGCCAGATTGGCGAGGTCCTCGCCGGTCTGGAAGTACCTGCGCTCGCCGCACTGCTCGTTCAGCCGGTGGGCGTGCCTGCAAAAGCTCAGCGCCTTGAACACGCCCTTGCAGTTCTTGACGGAGCAGCCACGGTAGCCGAGCTCGGTCGCGCGGGGGAACGCGTTGAGGTCGTCGTCCGATTCGTCGATGATCACCGGGCGCAGTCGCCCGAGCCGCTCGACCGCCGGCCGCACGTCGTCCTCGAGCGCGAGCTCGCGCGCCAGCGGCTGCTCGATGAACACGATGCTCTCGACGAACCGCGCGCCCGCCTCGGTGCGGCGGAGCCCCTCGATGAGCTCCTCGAGCACGCCGAGATCGCGGTACTGCTCGTTGCCGTCGAGGGAGATCCACACGCGGTCGGGACAGACGCTGGCCAGCAACTCGGCGATGCGTCCGAGACGCTCGAGGTCGTGCGCGGAGTCGCCGCTCACCTTGACCTTGAAGTAACGCAGCCCGTACGCGCGCACCGCCGCCTCGAGCGACTGCGGCAGCCCGTCGTCGAGGCGTTCCTCGTCGGGGATATCGTCGTCACGGATGAAGTCGCCGAGTCCGACGGTGTGACGCGCGGCGATCGACGCGCGCGGGGTGGCGGGCAGCTCGGGACCGCTCTGATAGCCGAGCAGCCCCTCGTGGAGCGCCTCGAAGAACGACACGCCGGCGAGCCGGCACGTCGCGTCGATCAACGATCTCTCGACCAGCGAGCTGCCGAACGACGCGGTCAGCTTGTTGAGGCCGAGCTCGCCGCACGCCTCGAGAACGCCGGGATAGGCCGCTCTCCAGAGAGAGTACGACGCCGTCGCCGTCCTGCCGCACTCGACGTAGACGCGCCGCGCCGCGTTGATCGCCGCGAGCTGATCGTCGACGTTTCGGCGGAAGTCGCGCCCGGGGTCCTTGTCGAACCACCGCGGCGGCAGGCAGTCGGCCCCGACGCCGCGGGCGACCCGTCCGCCGCGCGCCTCGACGGTCGTCGCGATGTGCACCAGCGGCACGGCCGTCAGACACGCGTTCCCGTAACGGAAAGGCATCCGCGTCCACGCCTCGCCGATGCGGACGTCGATCTCGCAGATACGTGATACGATGGCGGTATCCATGACGCCGAGAATAATTGACACGTCCCCGAGAGTCACCATCATCGTGGCTGCAGAGGAGTGGACTCGTTCCAAAACAAGACGCCGACATGGCCCGACTCGCAAAGACTTTCCGAATCGCTCGCTTCGGCGGGCCTGAAGTGCTCGAGCAGACGACCGTCGAGCTTCCGGAGCCGGGTCCCGGCGAGGTCGCCGTCGACGTCGAGTGGATCGGCCTCAACCGCGCCGAGATCCTCTGGCGCGAGGGGCGCTACCTCGTCCGTCCCGAGCTCCCGGCGCCGATCGGACTGGAGTGCGCCGGAGTGGTCCTCGACACCGGCGATCCGTCCGTACGCTTCGCTCCGGGCGACCGCGTCGGCGTCGTGCCGGGCACGTTCGATCCCCGCAAGTACGGGACGTATGCCGACACCATCGTCGTCCCGGCGCGGTCGCTGTTGCCGACGCCGGGCGAGCTCGACGGACCCGCGACGGCGGCCGTGTGGATGGCGTACCTGACGGCGTGGGGAGGGCTCCTCGACGTCGGTCAGCTCGAGGAGGGCTGGCACGTCGTCATCCCGGCGGCCTCGAGCTCGGTCGGAACCGCGGCGATCCAGCTCTGCCTGCACGAGGAGGCGGTGCCGATCGCCGTCACCACGAGACCCGAAAAGGCGGCCGCGCTCCGGGAGCTCGGCGTCGAGCACGTGATCGTGTCGTCGTCGGACGACGTCGTCGAGCGCGTCCTCGAGATCACCGACGGGGCCGGGGCGCGCCTCTTCTTCGATCCGGTCGGCGGCGCGTTGCTCGGCCAGGAGATTCGCTGCGCGGCGCCAGGGGCGAGAATCGTCGTCTACGGCATGCTCGATCAGACGCCGGCGACGATCGACACCGCGGGCCTGATCGCCCGCGGGGCGCGAATCGAGGGATACTTGCTTCCGAGGACCACCGGGGATCCGCAGGTCTTCGACGTCGCCGTCGGACAGATCGTCGACGCGATCTCCAACGGCGAGGTGGAGCCCGTCGTCGACCGCGTCTTCCGGTTCGGCGAGATCGCGGAAGCACATCGCTACATGGAAGCAGGGAGTCAGGTCGGGAAAGTGGTCGTCGGGGTGCACTGAGCCCCGTCGTCCGCGGCCCGGCCACCGGAACCGTGTTCTGCCAGCGCTGCGGACTCCACTTCTCAGGCGTACGGACCGGCGGGCACTGCCCGAGCTGCGGTGGTGTCACGGGGGCGACCGCGGCGCCGGGCGAGCAGGAGGGCAGCGTCGCCGTCATCCACGACGATGGCGTGAAGGACGATGGCGTGAAGGACGATGGCGTGAAGGACGCTGGCGTGAAGGACGCTGGCGTGAAGGACGCTGGCGTGAACGACGCTGGCGTGATCGACGAGACGAAGACCGAGTCGCGAGACGCCGGCTGGCGACGCGGCGACGTCGTCGCGGGCAAGTACGAGATCATTCGCAAGATCGGCTCGGGCGGTTTCGGCACGGTCTACAAGGTGCGTCACATCCAGCGCAAGAAGCTCTACGCGCTGAAGACGCCGCATCCCGACTACGTCCGCGACGAGGCCTTCCGGAAGCGATTCGAGCGCGAGATCGAGGCGATGGAGCGCTTCGTGCACCAGGACATGGTGGTGGTGCGCGATTCGGGCATCACCGGCGCCGGCGTCCCGTACTACACCATGGACTTCATCGAGGGCGAGAGCCTGCGCGAGGTGATGGACCGCGAGGGGCAGCTCGAGCTGAGGCGCGCGTTGAACATCACACGGCACGTCCTCGAGGTGCTCGATGCCGCGCACCGCCATCGCATCATCCACCGCGACATCAAGCCGGACAACGTGCTGCTCACTCGGCGCGCGGGGAGGGAAGTCGTCAAGGTCCTCGATTTCGGCGTCGCGAAGCTGCTCGACCTCGTCGGCACCGCGACCATCACGGGGGGCATGCGGGTCGGCACGCCGAGATACATGTCGCCCGAGCAGGTCGCCGGCGAGGAAGTCGACGGGCGCAGCGACGTCTTCGCCGTCGGCATCGTGCTCTACGAGGCGCTCACGGGCAGGCATCCGTTCGCCGTCGACCGCGATCCGATCCGCACGACGGCCGCGATCGTCAGCAAGAAGCCGGAGGCGCCCGAGGTCTACCGGACGGACCTGCCGCGCGGGCTCTCCGACCTCATCATGCGCATGCTCGAGAAGAAGCCGAGACGGCGTCCCCAGACGGTGGCGGAGGTCATCGAGTCGATCCCCCGGGTCGACAGCAGCGCCTCGCGCTCGGTAGCGCGGGCCGAGAGCCTCCGCTTCGTCGAGAGCGCGCCGCGGCGCAGCGTGTCGTCGCTCGTCCTCTCGCAGGAGACGTCCGTCGGGATTCGGCGTGCGTTCCTCTTCTTCAAGCCGTCAGTGACGCTCGGCCGTTCGAACGACCGCTCGCGCGGAATCGACAACGACATCATCCTGAGACGCCTGCCGTGCCGGTCATCGCGCCGTGACGCCGAGAACTGGAAGCGCAACCTCACCATCAGCCACCGCGTCGCGTCGATCCGCGTCGACCGCTCGGCCGCCGTCATCGAGCCCTGGCCGGACTCGATGTCGGGAATCGTCGTCAGCGGGCTCCGGAGCCGCGAGCCGGTGCGCATCCAGTCGGACCGGTTTCACGTCGCGGTCGGCGAGCGCGCGATCGAGCTCGACGGGTACCGCGTGCTTCGCGACTCCTCCCGGAAGCCGGTCGACCTGTCGTTCATACCGCCGCGTGACACCGGCGATGAAGCGGACTCGCCGTCGATCGGCTACTCGAATCCGTCGTGCGAGATCAACTGCGTTCGCCTGACGCGCAGCGAGAATCACCCGCTGCATTCGTACTTCATCGTGGCGCGACGGCTCGCCATCGGCTCCGGCGCGGGCGCCGAGCTGCGTATCGAGGGCGAGGGTGTCGAGGGGCACCACGCATCGCTCATATTCGATCGAGGGGAGCTGTTCCTGATCGCGGTGGGCACCGTGCGCGTCGGTCGCGCCGGCGACGGCGTGCGCGAGGCGTCGCGGTCGCGGGCCGGCGCGAGCCCGACGGTCGACACCGAGACGATCCTCGCGCCGGGAGACGTCTACCCGGTGACGCCCGGCGTGTCCCTCGCGTTCGGCTCCGCGCGCCTGGTGGCCGAGGACATTGACGAGTGGATGTTCAAGCGAGCATGACCGACGACGAACCACACGACGTGACGCGCATCCTCGGCGAGATCGCCGCCGGCGACTCCTCGGCCGTCGGGCGCCTCCTTCCCGTGGTCTACGATCGACTTCGCGCGCTCGCCGGGAGCTACTTCCGCGGACAGCCGGCGGCGCACACGCTCCAGCCGACCGCGCTCGTCCACGAGGCCTATCTGAAGATGGTCAACCAGCGCGACGCCCAGTTTCGCGATCGCGCGCACTTCCTCGCCGTGTGCGCCGTCGCCATGCGCCAGATTCTCGTCGATCACGCGCGGGAGCGCGCCGCGGCGAGGCGCGGGGGCGGCTGGCGCCGCATCACGCTGTCGGGCGTCGACACGCCGTCGGGCAACACGCGCCAGATCGACGTCCTCGCCCTCGACGAGGCGCTCAACGACCTCGCGGAGCTCGACGAGCGTCAGGCGCTCGTCGTCGAGTACCGTTTCTTCGGCGGCATGAGCGTCGCCGAGGTCGCGGCGCGCATCGGCGTCTCGGAGAGGACCGTCGCGGACGACTGGCGCATGGCGAGGGCGTGGCTCCACGCCAGACTCGACGAGGGCCCGTCTCACGGCGGAAACGGTGACGTCTGATGGACCGCCGCGAGCGTCACCAGCAGGTGCGCCGGCTCTTCCTGGAGGTCTGCGACCGTCCGCCGGAAGAACGGCGGTCGTACCTCGAGGAGGCGTGCGACGGCGACCGGGAGCTGATCGACGAGGTCGAGCGGCTGATCGAGCACGACTCGCGCTCGCAGGAGCTGGTCGACGAGTCGCAGCTCGAGAAGCGCGCCGACTGGCTCGTCGGCCACCTCGGCGAGGGTGAGGGTGACGGCGAGGGTGACGGCGAGGGTGACGCCGGGGGTGACACCGAGGGTTTCGAGGAGACGCTTCCGGAGCGCATCGGGCGCTATCGCGTCGTCGGCGTCCTCGGCCGCGGAGGCATGGGCATCGTCTACGAGGCGGAGCAGGATGAGCCCCGCCGTCAGGTGGCGCTCAAGGTGATCAACCCCGGTCTCGCCTCGGGCCGCGCTCTCGACCGTTTCCGCCACGAGGCCGAGATCCTCGGCAAGCTCGAGCACGCGGGAATCGCGCGGATCTACGAGGCCGGCACGGACCGGCGCGGCGGCGCGGTGACGCCGTTCTTCGCCATGGAGCGCATCGCCGGCAAGCCGATCCTGCAGTTCGCCACCGAGCGTGATCTTTCCGTGCGCGAGCGTGTCGAGCTGATCGCCAGGACGTGTGACGCGCTCGACTACGCGCACTCGAGGGGCATCGTCCACCGCGACCTGAAGCCCGGGAACATCCTGGTCGACGAGACGTCGTCCGTGCCGCAGCCGAAGATCCTCGACTTCGGCATCGCGCGAATCATCGACGTGGACGCCCAGACGGTGACGATGCAGACCGGAACCGGTCAGCTGATCGGCACCGTTCCGTACATGAGCCCCGAGCAGGCCGCCGCGACCGGTCAGGTCGACGCGCGGAGCGACGTCTACTCGCTCGGCGTCGTGCTCTACGAGCTGCTCGCCGGACGGCTTCCGCTCGACCCCCGCGGCAAGGCGATCCACGAGGCGGTTCGCGTGGTCCAGAAGATCGACCCGCCGTCGCTCGGGTCGATCGACACCCGGCTGCGCGGTGACCTCGAGACCATCGTCGCCAAGGCGCTCGCCAAGGAGCCGCCACGGCGCTACGCGTCCGCCGCCGACCTCGGGGCCGACCTGCGCCGCTACCTCGACGACCAGCCGATCCTGGCGCGTCCGCCGACGACCTTCTATCAGCTGTGGAAGTTCGCGCGGCGCAACAAGCCGCTCGTCGCCGGTGTCGTGGTGGCGTTCGTCGCCATGCTCGCGGCGACGATCGTCTCGCTGCGCCAGGCGAGCATCGCGCTGGATCGAGAGCGCATCGCGCTCCTGCACGCGTACCGCGCCAGCCTCGCCGCCGCGGCGACCGCCGTGCGCGATCGCGACCCGCTCGCTCACCAGGAAGAGCTCGAGTCGTCGGCGGAGCGGCTGCGCAACTGGGAGTGGCAGTACTGGAAGAGCCGCATCGACAGGAGCTCCGCGGTCATCGAGACGGGCGAGCGGATCGTCAATGCGACCTTCTCCGGCGCCGGTGACCGTGTCGTCCTCGTGCGGGGCGACGGCGTCATCGAGACCTGGCGCCCGGATCTCTGCACACGGTCGGCCTCGGTTCCGACCGACGCGCGGGTCGTCCACGAGGCCGCCTTCGACCGCGACGTGACGCGCATCGCGTGTGTCACCGGCGCGGCGCGGGACGAGATCGGGCTCTGGGACGTCTCCTCCGGCGAGCGTCGCGGCGCGATCCGACTCTCCGCGAGCTGTCACAGCCTGCGCTTCTCTCGCGATGCGCGCTGGATCGTCGGCGCCGGCATCGAACGCGTCGCGTGGATCTGGGACGGCTCGAGCGCCGAGCCGTTGACGGTCGCCAGAAAGGAGCTCGGCAGGGTCTCGATTCCACGGCCGATCGCGTTCGTGCAGTCGGCCGGCGACGTGGTCATCGGGGGAAGAAGCGGCCTTCTCCACCAGCTCGATCTGCCCACGGGGGAGACTGTGAGGCGCGTCAACCTCGACACGCCGGACATCCTGTGCATGGCCTTTTCCTCCGACGACGGCGTGTTCGTCTTCGGCGAGGCGAGCAACAAGGCGTACATCTGCGACGCGGTGAACGAATCGGTGAACTGGATCCTCAGGGGGCACAGGGCGCCGATCCGGGCGCTGGCTCTCAGTCGCGACGACGCGCTCCTCGTCACGGCCGCCGACAGGACCGTGCGGCTCTGGGACGTCGCCACGGGCGGATCTCTCGCGACCTTCACCGGTCACACGGACGAGCTCTCCGGTGTCGTCATCTCTCCGGGCGGAGAGAGGATTCTCTCCCGCGCGCTCGACGGCACCGTGCGCGTCTGGGAACCACGGAGCGAGATCGACGTGACGCTCGGGCTCATCGAGGGCTCGCATCCTCGCGCCGCGCGCCTCACGCCCGACGGACGGCTGCTGCTGGTCGCCGTGTTTCATCGACGCGTCGAGCTCTGGGACCCGCGCACCGCCGAGCAGATCGTCGCGCACGAGAGCACGCTGTCGCCGAGGCTCACGGACCTCGTGGTCTCGCCGCGCGATGGGAGGCACGTCGCGTTCGCGTCGAGCGCCGGCGAGATCGAGCTCCGCGAGGTGCTGTCGTGGCGGCGAGTCGCCGCGGCGCGCCATCCGAGCAGGCGCGAGATCGAGCTTGCCTTCAGTCCCTCGGGAGAACAACTTGCCTCGACCTCGGCGGACGGTTCGGTGTCGGTCTGGTCGGTCCCCGGCCTCGAGGAGATCGCGTCACGGACGCCGGGCAAGTCGACGCCCTCCGCGGGGCTCGCTTTCGGTCCCCGGGGGCGAATCGCCACCGGCGTCGGCGCGGACGTCTGGCTCTCCGACGCCGGGACGCTCGACACACGGGTGCTCGCGGTCGGTTCCGCTGCCGTGACCTGCGTGGCCTGGGACCGCGCCGGCGAGCGGCTCGCGGTGGGGGATGCGGATGGGGCCGTGCACATCCGGCGGCGCGACGGCCGGCTCCTCGGCACCCTCCGCGGCCACTCCGAGGCCGTCACGCGTGTCACCTTCTCACCCGACGGGAGCCGCGTCGCCTCCGGAGCCGAGGACACGACGGTCAGGGTGTGGGACTCGACCGCGTTTCACGAGGTGACGAGGCTGAGCGAGCAGGGGGCGAGGATCCACGACCTCGAGTTCGATTCGCGGGGCACCATGCTCGTGAGCGCGTCGAACGACGGGTCGATCCGGTTCTTCGACATCGAGCCCGACTGGAAGCGACTGGTGCGACACCGGCGCATCGCCGCGAGAGCCGACGACGCGCGAAAGGCGGTGGACGCCGTCCTCGAGACCACGGACGACCACGCGCTCGCCCTCGAGCGACTCCGCGCCGAGATCGACGGCGACGACGTTCTGCTCGATGCGGCGATCCGGGAGTTGATCCGGCGGTGAGCCGAGGGAGCGAGACCCGTGCCCGAAAGGCTGCTCGAATAGCGGAGGTTTGCTGTCAGACGATTCATAAGGAAGGCAGGAAACTCAGGAAGGCAGGAAACGGAAGGATTGATGGGGTCGAGCTTCGTGAGCCTCACTCGCTCCTCGAACGGAGTCGAGAGGTCGGGTCATTTGCTGATTCCACTGCGAACACAAAGAAACTCCTCTGTGCGTCTCTGTGCTCTCACGCGGTGCTGCGCTCGCGCAGCGCCGCTGTGGTTCAAATCGTAACCGACCCTCGCTTCTCGATGATGTCTTCGAGATCGACAGAGCTCACAAGGCACGACCAGACTCGTTTCCTGCCTTCCTCTTCTTCCTGCCTTCCTTATAAACGCGTCGCAGAGTCTCGCGGGCGGAGTCGAGCACCCTTTTCGGGCACGGGCCGGGACCGGGGACGGAGGGTTTACCAGCGGCGCTTGAACTTGTCGAGCAGGTCGTGGAGGTCCTTCTCCGTGACCGGGCCGCTGTCGCGGCGGTCCTCGCGTGGCTTGCGGGGCGGACGGGATCGGCGCAGCTCGTCCCGCGTGCCGCGTTGCCCGCGCTCGCCGCCGTTCTGTCGCCGCTTTCCCTGCGCCTGGCCTCGCTTCTTGCGGCGCCCGCGCTCGTGTCGGGGCTTCGGCTGGAGCGCCTTCATCGAGAGCGTGATGCGCTCGCGCTCGCGGTCGACCTCGACGACCTTGACCTTGACCACCTGGCCGACGTGGATCACCTCGCGCGGGTCCTGCACCCATCGGTGCGAGAGCTCCGAGAGGTGCACGAGACCGTCTCGCTTGACGCCGATGTCGACGAACGCGCCGAAGTTGGTGACGTTCGACACGCGTCCCTCGAGGACCATCTCGGGCTGGACGTCCTCGATCGACTGCACGTCGTCGCGCCACTTCGGCGTCGCGAACTTTGGTCGCGGGTCGCGGCCGGGGCGCTCGAGCTCGGCGCGGATGTCGCGAAGGGTGAACTCTCCGATGCCCTGCTCGACGTCGACGAACTTGCTGAAGTCGACGCGCGAGACGAGCTCCGGCTCGCCGATCAGCTTGCCGATGTCGACTCCGAGCTCCCCCGCCATCGCCTCGACGAGCTCGTAGCGCTCCGGGTGGATCGCGGTGCCGTCGAGCGATGGCTGGTCGCCGCGGATGCGCAGGAAGCCCGCGGACTGCTCGAACGTTCGCGGACCGAAACCGCTCACCCCGAGCAGGTCCTGGCGAGAGCCGAAGCGGCCGTGCTCGTCACGGAAGGCGACGACGCTCCGGGCGAGGCGCTCGGAGAGACCCGACACGCGTCGCAGGAGCGCCACGGACGCGGTGTTCAGCTCGACACCGACACTGTTGACGACGGACTCGACGGCGAAGTCCAGCTCGCTCGCGAGCTGCTTCTGGTTGACGTCGTGCTGGTACTGTCCGACACCGAGCGACTTCGGCGTGATCTTCACCAGCTCGGCGAGCGGGTCCTGCAGCCGGCGCGCGATCGAGACCGCCCCGCGATGCGCGACGTCCAGCTCCGGCAGCTCCTCCCGCGCGAGCGGCGACGCGGAGTACACCGAGGCGCCGGTCTCCGGAACGATGGTGACGATCACCCCGGACAGCGCCTCGCCGCCGTGGTCGCGGATCGCCGCGCGGGCGAATGTCTCGGTCTCGCGGCTGCCGGTGCCGTTGCCGACGGCGATCGCGCTGACCTGGTGCTTGCGAGTGAGCTCGACGATGGTCGCCGCGGCCTCCTCCGGTCTCGCCTCCGGCGGCGTCGGAAAGATCGTCGACGTCGCCAGGACCTTGCCAGTGCCGTCGACCACCGCGATCTTGCACCCCGTGCGATATCCCGGGTCGATGCCCATGACGTGAAGCTGGCCGAGCGGTGGCTGCAGCAGAAGCGCCTCGAGGTTGGCGCGGAAGACGCGGATCGCCTCGCCCTCGGCCTGCTCGCGCGCGGAGGCGCGGATCTCGTTGGTGATCGAGGGGCGTAGCAGCCTGCGGTACCCGTCGCGCGTCGCGTCGGCGACCTCCTTGCCGCACGGCGAATCGATCGATACGCCCCAGCTGCGGACGAGGCGGTCGATCTCGCGCTCGTCGTCGATCTCGAGTGTCACCAGAAGGACTCCCGCGCGCTCTCCCCGGAAGATGGCGAGCCGCCGGTGCGACGGCGCGCGGGCGAGCGGCTCCCGGTGATCGAAGTAGTCGCGATAGACGGAGCCCTTTTCCTCCTTGCCGGTGACCACCTTGACGGCCAGCCGGGCCTCGGCGGCCATGACGCCGCGCAGGTGCGCGCGATGCCCGGCGTCGTCGGCGACACGCTCCGCGAGGATGTCACGCGCGCCTGCGATCGCGTCCGCCGCGGTGGCGACGCCCTTCTCGGCGTCGACGAACTCGGCGGCGAGCTCCTCCGGCGTGATCGTCTCACCCGCGCGCGCCAGGAGGGCGTCCGCGAGCGGCTCCAGCCCTTTCTCACGCGCGTCGCGCGCCCGGGATTTCTTCTTCCTGCGGTAGGGCTGGTAGAGATCCTCGAGCGCCTGCTTCGTGGTCGCCGCGTGGATGGCACGCTCGAGCTCCTCGGTGAGCTGGCCCTGGTCCGAGATGCTCGCGAGGATCACGTCGCGTCTGGCGGCCAGCTCGAGGAAGTACGCCCTGCGCTTGTAGATGGTCTCGAGCTGCTCGTCGAGCAGGCCGCCGGTCGCCTCCTTGCGGTAGCGGGCGAC
This sequence comes from Planctomycetota bacterium, assembly GCA_041569895.1. GTDB lineage: Bacteria > Planctomycetota > UBA8108 > UBA8108 > JACQVS01 > JBFFXF01. The sequence continues at coordinate 16,392 of JBFFXF010000001.1, forward strand.
GAAGGGGACGGTGCATTCGTCCGCGAACAGCGCGTCCGCCGCCTGCACCTGCTGCTTTCGCAGACCGAGCTCGCCGGCGATGGCGCCGACGAACCGGTCCTCGAGACGCGGCGCCTCGAGACGCGGTGCATCAAGACGCGATGCATCAGGACGCGAAGCATCAGGACGCGAAGCATCGGGACGCGATGCGGTCTCCGTCTCAGTCGACATCGAAACGGCGATTCAAGCGGCGCTTCGACCGCGGTTCATGCGGGTTCGCCTGCCTCACGTCAAGGGCCGAACCACGAAACGCCCTGCACCGGGGCGATCGGTCATCCTGCCAAGATTCTTGTAAAGGTCAAGGTCCGAAATAAGATGGACCAGCGTCCATGATCTCCCACATCGTCACCCTTGCACTCATCAATATCGCGCGAGCGATCGCCGGCTTCGCGCTCGGCGTGCTGCTCCTCTACTCGAGCGACGCGTCGGGCTATGACGGCGAGCGCGCGAAGCGGATCGTCGAGGGTGACCTGACCGCGTTCCTGGTCATCGGCTGCGTCGTGATCGCGGTGTCCTGTCTCCGCCTCGTCCAGGGCGGGGCGTCCGTGCTCGACGTCTTTCGATCGCGACGCGCGCGCGGCGGGCGCCCGCCTCGATCGCAGCTCTCGCGGCGCCTCGGACTCGGACTGTCGATCCTCGACCTGGTCAACATCGTGCTCTTCCCGCTCTCGACCGCGTGCGGCGTCTACGGACTGATCGTCTGCCGCCACCCGGATACCATCGACTTCTACGAGGGGAGATTCTCTGCATGAAATCCCGATCGACGCCCGGCGGGACGCGTCCGCGGGCGGCGAGGACCATCGTCGCCGCCTCGGCGCTCGGTCTCGCCGTCGCCCTCGGCGTGTCGTGCGCCATGCTGACGTCCCTGGCCACCGGCCAGGAGAAGGACGAGCCGCCGCTCCGCTGGTTCAAGGGCAACACCCACACCCACACCTTGAACTCCGACGGCGACAGCCCACCTGGCGAGGTCGCCCACTGGTATCGGGATCACCGGTACGACTTCCTCATGCTCTCCGACCACAACTACTACACGGTGATCGACGAGCTCCAGCGCGAGCTCGACCGCGAGCACGAGCGCCTGGACAAGCACAGGCTGCTGCTGATCCCCGGCGAGGAGGTGACCGATCAGTTTGTCGAGGGCAAGCGCGGGTACGCGCTCCACGTCAACGGTATCGACACGAGCCGGGTCGTCGGCGCCCAGGGCGGTGATTCGGTCGTCGGCGTGTTGCAGCGCTGCATCGACGCGATCCACGCCGCGGGCGGTCTCCCGCACGTCAACCACCCGAACTTCCGCTGGTCCCTCACCGCGGACGACATCTACTCTCTCGAGCGGCTGCAGCACTTCGAGATCTACAACGGTCACCCGCTCGTCCACAACCTCGGAGGCGGCGACCGGCCCAGCCTCGAGGAGATGTGGGACGCGATCCTCTCACGCGGCCGCCAGATCTTCGGCGTCGCCGTCGACGACGCGCACGAGTTCCAGCGATTCGGTCCCGAGCGCTCGAACCCCGGCCGCGGCTGGGTGGTCGTCCGCGCTCGCCGCCTCGACCGCAAGACCATCGTCGGCGCGCTGAAGCGCGGCGACTTCTACTGCTCGACGGGCGTCGAGCTCGAGACGGTCGACGTCGACGCCGGCACCCTGAGCCTGCGCATCCGACGCGCGAACGACTCGCTCTACCGCACCGAGTTCATCGGCCGGAACGGCCGCGTCCTCGCCGTCGACACGACCCTCGAGCCGTCCTACACGCTCCGGGAGGGCGACCTCTACGTCCGGGCGCGGGTGCGCTCGAGCGGTGGGGGGATGGCGTGGACGCAGGCGGTGTTCGCGGGGAGTTGAGCCCGCGGATACGGTTGGCGAGACGGAGGACGGAGACGGAGCACAGAGACCAGAGGACAGAGACCAGAACCCGCGGGTCGGAATCGGTCATCGGAATCGGAATCGGCGTCGGCATCGGACATCGGACATCGGAGTCGGTTCTCTGATATCGGCCTCGGTCATCGGCCTCGAACTCCCCCTACCCGGCCCGGACGTCGGCCACCACAGCGACTCCGAGAGTCTTCGGGCACGGGCACGGGCACGGGCACGGGCACGGGGACGGGGACGGTACGCCCCTACGGACACTCCCCCTCCCCCGCGATGCTGACGCCCTGTGAGGCCGCGACGCAGGCGTTCGAGTAGGTGCGGCCGTCGCACCCGCAGACCGGATCGAAGACGGCCGGGCAGATGCCCGGGCGTTCCCGGCACGTGCCGCGCGCGTCGCACTGGCCGGGCTCCTTGGCGCAGACCTGATCGGCGTTGCAGTCGCGATTGTCGGCGCAGCCGCCCGGCTCGTCGCACGGGCCCCTCGACGCGACGCTGGCGCCTGCCGCGAACGCCAGACAGGCGTTCGAGTAGGTCCTGCCGTCGCAGCCGCAGACCGGATCGAGGATGCGCGGACACGCGAGCGGTCGGGGCTCGCACGCGCCGGCGACGTCGCACTCGCCGTCGGGACGCCGGCAGAGGAACCCCTCGCCGCACTCGGCGTTTGCACGGCACTTCCGTGGCGCTTCACATTCGCCCTCGTGGAGGATGCTGACGCCGGCCGAGGCCGCGTTGCACGCGTTGCCGTACGTCCTGCCGTCACAGCCGCAGACCGGGTCGAAGAGCGCGATGCAGATCTCCGGTCGGGGCGCGCAGTCGCCCGGAGCGCCGCACCGTCCGGGCGGCCGCGAGCAGAAGGAGCCCGCGCCGCACTCCTCGTTCGTCGTGCAGCCGTCGACCGGCTCGCACTCGCCGCGGCTCGCCACGTTGACGCCGGCCGCGGCGGCCTCGCACGCGTTGCCGTAGGTCTCGCCGTCGCATCCGCAGACGGGATCGAAGACGTCGGGACACGCCACCGGAATTTCCGAGCAGGCTCCCGGGCCGGCGCAGTCTCCGGGCTCGCGTTGACAGTACCGGCCGCGAGGGCAGTCGATGTTCGTCTTGCACTCGACGTCGGCGCACTGCCCGCCGTGCAGGACGTTGACACCGACCGAGGCCGCCTCGCACTCGTTTCCGTACGTCCTGCCGTCGCACCCGCACACCGGGTCGAAGATCTCGGGACAGCCGAGGGGACGCACGGCGCACTCCCCGGCCGCGTCGCATTCGCCCGGCGCCCTCTTGCAGTACTGGGCGCGATCGCACTCGCCGTTGTCGACGCATCGTTCGGTCGGCTCGCACGGCCCGGGCCGGAGGACGCTGACGCCGGCGCGCGCCGCCTCGCAGCGGTTGCCGTAGGTCACGCCGTCGCAGCCGCAGACCGGATCGAAGATCAGCGGACATATGCCCGGCACTGCCTGGCAGATCCCCTCGCCGTCGCAGTCGCCGTCGGACCGCGCGCACCAGAGGCCCTTGGCGCATTCCGCGTTCGACGCGCACGCTTCCTGGCCGCACTCGCCCTCGCTGGCCACGTTGACGCCGGCCGCGGCAGCCTCGCACGCGTTGCCGTACGTCTTTCCGTCGCAGCCGCAGACCGGATCGAAGATGCGCGGACACGCCTGCGGTCGCTCGCGGCAGGAGCCGACGCCCTCGCAGTCGCCGGTCGCCTTCGCGCAGAAGAAGCCCTCGGGACAGCAGTCGTTCGTGTCGCAGCCCTCGTCGCACCGTGGGTAGCTGACGCAATCGAGCCGGTCGGGGGTCGGGTCCGGACCGCAGCGATCGGGTCCGGGCGCGGGAGGCGGCGGTCCGCCTCCGAAGAGGAAGGTGAAGATATAGATCGGGTCGCTGAGGTCGAGCCCGCCGGTGTCGTTGGAGTCGGCGGCGTCGCGGCACGTCGGCTCCTTGCCGCCGAGGAAGAGGAATCCGAGGATCATCACGCCGTCGGAGAGATCGAGAACGGCGTCGACGTTGGCGTCACCTCGGCGGAAGCCGCAGTCGGCCGCGACCCGCGGCGGGACCACGGCGCAAATCAGAACGGCGACGACCGCGGTGACCGCGACCACGCGCGGGACCGGGAAAGAGCGACGGCTTTTGGACATGGCGGTAGCGTCCTCCCTCGCACCGGTGTACGGCGCCCTGAACGCGCCGAGTGCACGCGCAGCGCGCGCCCGGCAGCGTTCTCGGCCTGCGGCAAACAGGACCCACCCAGAAGGACCTTGAAGAGCGAGTATACCAGAACGTAGCATGACGTGAACGGATTTCGTCCAAGGCCGCCGTTTCGGGCCCGGTCGGTCCGCACGGATCGACGCGCACGGCAAGGCTCGGGCCACGTTCGGAAAAAAGAGTGGCACGTTCGAGTGGCCGGAGCCGATAGACGTGCTGATGCGGGGGCCCGCTCCCCCGATTCGGAGCATCGGTTCTCGGAATTCATCAGGACAGAGACGCTCGGGAATTCGAACCATGGCAGCGCATAGATCAAAGAAGGCGGCTCCGATTCGCTTTCTCTTCGAGAACTCCCTCTTTCTCATCGTCGGCGCCGTCGCCGGGCTTGTCTGGGCGAACTACGATCCGGAGAGCTACGACGCGTTCAAGCACCTCGAGATCTGGCCGTTCGAGGAGACCGTCGAACAGGTCGGCGGAGGCGCCGTCGAGGATGGCGGCGAGGTCGCGGCGGTCCCGGGGGAGCCGGTCGCGGTCGATGCGGGTGTCGCCGCCGAGGGCGCGGTCGCCGCGGCTGCGGGAGCCGTGGGCGGTCAGGGAACGCAGAAACACGACCACAACACGCTCCTCTTCCTGATCAACGACATCCTGATGGCGCTCTTCTTCGCCATCGCCGCCAAGGAGGTCTGGGAGGCCTTGCTTCCCGGCGGGGCGCTGTCGAGCCGGCGAAAGGCCGCGACACCGCTGATGGCGACGCTCGGCGGCATGGTCGGTCCGGCGGGGCTCTTCCTGCTGGGCGTCTGGATCTTCAAAGCGCCCGAGCTGTCTCGCGGGTGGGCGATCCCCTGCGCCACGGACATCGCATTCAGCTACATGATCGCGCGGCTGATCTTCGGCGCCGGCCACCCGGCGATCGCCTTCCTCCTCCTGCTCGCCATCGCCGACGACGCCGCGGGTCTGATGATCCTCGCCGCCTTCTACCCGCAAGCCGAGCCGGCTCCGATGTGGCTGCTGGTGACGGTCGGGGCGGTGGTCCTCGGCTTCGTGCTCCGCAAGTTCCGCCTGCAGAGCTTCTGGTGGTACCTGCTGATCCCCGGCGTCCTCAGCTGGTACTCCATGCTCAAGGCGGGGCTTCACCCGGCGCTCGGGCTGGTGCCGATCATCCCGACGATGCCCCACGCGCACACCGACCTGGGCGTGTTCGCGCGCGAGGAGCTCAACCGCGACGACACGCTGAACGCCTTCGAGCACTGGTGGAAGAACCCGGTGGAGCTCATCCTCGGGCTCTTCGGTCTGGTCAACGCGGGCGTCGTCTTCTCGAACGTCGGGCTGGCGACGTGGCTCGTGCTCGTCGGTCTCCTGGTCGGCAAGCCCCTCGGCGTCGCCGTCTTCACGTGGATCGGCCAGAAGATGTTCCGCCTGGAGATACCCAACGGCATGGGCTACCGCGAGGTGATCACCATCGGCATGATCGCCGGTATCGGGTTCACCGTCGCGCTCTTCGTGGCGACAGCGGCATTCCCGCCGGGCACCGCGCTCGACGCGGCGAAGATGGGCGCCCTGGCGAGCTTCTTCGCAGCCGTGCTCGCGTACGTCTTCGCGCGCGCCGTCGGCATCCGGCGGACGCAGTCGCAGTCGTCGCGCACGGCGCCGCCACCGCCGCAGGCCAGCGAGCCGATGGACGACACCGGCGAGCCGCAGAACGCGGAAGAGGAAGTCACCGCGTGATCGGCGTGTGACGTCGCCACCGCGCCGCGCTCCGACTTTACGACCTGAAGTAGTCCGGCTCGTTCCCCGGCCGCCATTTGATGTTGCAGCCGATGCTGTTCTTCTGCTCGGCCGGCGGCTCCTTCTTCGACAGCAACGCCTCGACCGCCGCCGTCAGGTCGGCTCCGGTCGGCGCGGCTCCGTCCGGGCGTGACTCGTCGTAGCGCCCCCGGTAGAAGAGACGGTGGTCGGCGTCGAAGAGGAAGAAGTCGGGCGTGCACGCCGCCCGGTACGCCTTCGCGACCTCCTGGCTCTCGTCGTAGAGGTAGGGGAACGTGTAGCCGATCTCCGCCACCTCGAGCGTCATCATCTCGGGACTGTCGTCCGGATGCGTCTCGACGTCGTTGGACGAGATCCCCACCACGGCGACGCCCTTCTCCTGGTAAGTCTCGCACGTCTTCGCGAGGTGCTCGCGGATGTGCTTGACGAACGGGCAGTGGTTGCAGATGAACATGACGAGGAGCGGTTTGCCCTCGAAGTCCGTCCTGGTGACCGTCTCGAGGTCGGTGTCGGGCAGGGAGAAATCCGGCGCGCGAGTGCCGAGCTCGACCATCGTCGATGGCGTCAGTACCATGTCACTCTCCTTCGGTGTGTTGTCGACCCGGACCTGCTAAACATAGATAGGCGAATAGAGCAGGTCGTCACCTCCGTGTCGCCCACCGCACGGCGTTGGCGAGCACGCGCCGGTGCGGCTCCTCGGAGGCGTAGTAATCCCAGCCGCAGTAGACCACCGCGCCCTCTCCGAGCCTCGACAGGCCGACGACGATGCCGCCGTCCTGCGCGGTGGCGAGCGCCGTCATGCGCGCGGCCGACTGGACGCGGATGGGGAAAGTCGCGTTGGCGTACGGAATCGTCGACGGGACGCCGCGGACGATGGCGTGCTTCTTGACGACGGTGGCCGTGGACGAGTTCGACGACCCCGAGCAGGACAGCAGCCGGCTCGCCGACAGGAACTGCAGGTTCGCCGTGCCGCCGCACGAGATCACCACGCCACCCTCCCGGACGAAGCGCACGAGGTCGCGAGAGCACTCGGTTGCGAGGACCGACAGTTGCTCGTTGCTGCTCTCGAACTCCGGCAGCAGCACCGCGCCGCAGCGCTTCAGCCGCCGGCGAAAATCGGGCGCCGACGTGCTCTCGAACTCGTCGAGCCGCGCTCGCGTGCCGCGGAGGATCTCGGACACGTTCGCGTACTCGCCGGACACGTCGGTCCACGTCTTGATGACGAGGAGCCGGTCGGAGCCGCCTCGCCCCGGTCCCGTGCCGATGGTGATGCGCTCGACGTCGCGTCGCGCCAGGCGAAGCGCGCCATAGGACGACCTCATGCCGACGGAGTCGAGCTCCACCTCGCCGGTGATGGTGAATCGTCTCGCCACCACGGTGTCGTGCGTGGTGCGCGCCTCCGGCTCGAGCTCGATGATGGTCTCGATGAGGTCTCCGAGCGCCTGCCGGAGCTCATCGGCGTCCTTGCCGTCGATCGCGTTCGCGGCCGCCTCGCGGAGAACGTCGAGGGCGAGGCTGCCCGCGTCGACGATCGCCTGCCGGCAGCGCTGGCGGGCCTCCGGCTCCTCGGCGTTCCGGAGCGCCTCGATCTCGTCCTCGATCGCCGCACGCTCCTCCTCGGAGAGTCGCGCCGCGAGCTCGATGCTGCGGACCTCGGCGATCGGCACCGTGAGGACCCCGTACTTCGTTGCGACGCGCACGGCGTCGACGTCGATGAAGCCGACGATGACGTCGCCATGCCACGTCAGCACCCGGACCGGCTCGGGCTCCTTCGCGGCCGTGGCATCACCGGCCCCATCCGGAGCGGAGGGGATGACGGCGGGGAGGACGACGAGGAGAAGAGAGCAGAGGCTGTTCATGACGATCGGGGCCGGGCCGCTCCGGAGGCGGGGGACAGGTGGCAGTATCCCTCGAGTGTTGTCGCTCGAGTTTCCCCCGGACGCCGCCGGGGACGACAGCCGGCCATCAGTTGCCAGCATAGGGCACCCCGGGAGGGCGGTCAAACTCCGATTTGCGCCCCGGCGCCTGGCGGGGACAGTCGCGCGGCGATCTCGTCCGCGGTTGCCGTCCCGGTGGTGCCGAGCTTGTGGATGACGACCGCCGCCGCCGCCACCGCGATGCGCAGGGCCTGTTCGAGCGTCGCTCCGCTGGCGAGCATGGCGGTCAGATGCGCAGTGACGGCGTCCCCGGCTCCGACGATGTCGATCTCGCCGCGCACCGGCTCGGCGAGCACGTGATGGGCGGCGCCCCCGGGCGTCGCGCCGACGATACCATCGGCTGCCAGCGTGACCACGCCGGGACGGCCGATGCGTCGCACGACGCCCGCGAGGCGCTCCGCCACGCGCTCGATCGCGGGATCGTCGCCGAGTCCCTGCCAGGCCGTGAACTCGGCGCGGTTCATCTTGAATCCGACCGGCGGGAAGTGCGCCAGGCCGCGACGGCTGTCGGCGATCATGAACACGTCGGGCCGCTGCGCGGCGACCTCGTCGACCGTGGCGAGCACGCCGTCCGTGAAGACACCGGTGCCCGCGACGTCGACCTGCTCGAGGAAGATCAGCGCGTCCACCTCGCCGGCCCCGAGCGATCGCAGCGACTCGCAGAGCCGCTCGGTGACCCCGGGCGGCGTCGGCGACCAGTTCTTGATGTCGATGCGCTCGAGCTCGCGCGGCGGGCGACCCGCCTCCATCACGAGCGGCTTGGTGTACGTGAACGTCCGGCGCTCCCCGGTCCTGAAAAAATGGTCGAGCCGCACGCCCGGAAGCGCCTCGAGCGCGCGGACCAGCTCCCAGCCCTCGCCGTCCTCGCCGGCGAAGCCGACCGGCAGCAGCGTGCCGACACCGAGCGCGGCGAGGTTGGTGAGAATGGTGCCGGCGCCGCCGGGCTGGCAGCGAACCGAGACCACGTTGCGGACCGGCAGGCCGGTCTCGAGAGAGTCCTCTCGGCGATCCGGGTCGATCTCGAAGTAGCGGTCGAGGCAGTAGTCGCCGGCGACGGCCACGCGCAGCCCGCCGAGGCGGGAAGCGAGCTGACGGTACGTTTCAGGGTTCATGAAGCGCTCCAGGAGCCGTGTTCGGGCGGCATTCGCCGCCCCGCCCTGTTATAGTTCGCTCCGTCGCCGGGATCGACCCCCCGCTCGGAGATCTCCGGGCGAGATGCCGGCCGCACGCTCGGCTGCACGGAGAGACGTCATGGCCAGAAAAGCCACGAAGAGAGAGACGAAGGGAGCCGCGTCGCGCTTCGACGCAGATTCCGCGGGCCGCTGGGTCGAGGACTACATCGACGCCCACAAGCGAGCGCTCGACTCGATCCCCAGGCAGCAAGTCACGGCGCTCCTGGAGGAGCTGCAGGCCGCCCTCCGCGAGGACCGCGGCATCTTCGTGTTCGGCAACGGCGGCAGCGCCGCCAACGCCTCGCACTTCATCACCGATCTCGGCAAGGGCGCGTCGGACGTGACCGAGCCCGCCGGCGCGGGCCGCTTCCGCTGCCTGTCGCTCAACGACAACGTCAGCTGGATGACCGCGATCGGCAACGACTACGCCTACCAGGACATCTTTCGCCGCCAGCTCGAGAACTTCGCCCGCCCCGGCGACATCGCCATGACGCTGAGCGTCAGCGGCAGCTCCCCGAACGTCGTCGAGGCGATCACGTGGGCCCGCGAGCACGGCCTCAGGACCATCGCGCTCGTCGGCGGCAAGAAGGGAAAGCTCGCCGAGGTTGCCGAGGAGGTGATCGTCATCGACGACCGCCACTACGGCCGCGTCGAGGATGTCCAGATGACGATCTGCCACATGCTCTGCTACGCGTTCATGGAAGGAGCGGTGCCGCCGCCGGCGTGAGCCGGTCCCGCACCCGTCCCCGTTCCCGTCCCCGTCCCCGTTCCCGTCCCCGTTCCCGTCCCCGTTCCCGGTCCCGGTCCCGGTCCCGGTCCCGTGCCCGTGCCCGTGCCCGTGCCCGTGCCCGTGCCCGAACTCGTGCTCGTCGGCGTACACCCGATGAGACTCGGAGTTCTCACTCTCGCGGGGAGCAAGGAACGGGAACGCAGCTGACGCAGATTGAGAAAGCCGCGATCGGCGGGAATCGGTCTCGGATCTCTGTCCTCCGACGTCGGACATCGGACATCGGACTCGGGCTCGGAGTCGGAATCGGAGTCGGAGTCGCGTCTTCGAGGACGAGGACGAGGACGAGAGCAGGGTCCGGGGCCTAAAAGCGCTGCAGGCGCCGGAAGCGGGGTCGTTCCGCCGCGTTCGCGACCATCCACGTCGTGTCCGCCACCGCGTGGACGATGCGCTGCATCATGTCGAGCGTCAGTTTCTCGACGTCGTCGCCCGGCTGGTGGTAGTCTCCCTCGTCGTCGGAGTGGAAGACGAGGACGGGGATCTCCCGCGCGAAGAAGGGGAAGTGGTCGCTTCTCGCGTTGACACGCGAGCCGGCGAAGTTTGGCTCGGCGATTCCAGCGCGCTCCAGGGCGAGGCGCGCCGATCGGTCGAGGACGTGGCAGTAGAACCCACCCATCGCCAGGACGGTGTTCCTGGTCGAGCGCCCGACCATGTCCATGTTGATCATCGCCACCGTCTGGTCGAGCGGCACCAGCGGGTGCTCGACGTAGTAGCGTGATCCGAGGAGGCCCTTCTCCTCCGCGTTGAACGCGATGAAGAGCACGCTCCGGCGCGGACGTACCGGCTGGTGAACGAACGCGCCGGCGATCTCGAGGAGCGCCGCGGTGCCGCTCGCGTTGTCGTTGGCGCCGTTCATCACCTCGCCGCCGCGGATGCCCTCGTGGTCGAGGTGCGCCCCGATGACCACCCACTCGTCGCGCACCGCCGGGTCGGCGCCGCGCAGCGCCGCCGCGACGTTCCAGGTCGGCAGCGTCTCGCGCCGGCGATCGAGCCCGAGCGTCACCTGCACGCCGGTGGCGCGTGAGCGCGGCTGGCGGGACGCATCGATCTCGCGCTGGAGGGCCTCGAGGTCGATCGCTCGCGAGACCTGCTCGACGAGCCGCTTGCCGGCGAAGACGAAGGGGATGCCCGGGCCGCCGTCGTCATCGGGCCGATCGCCGTCGCCGTTCGCCCCGCCGGCGAGCCCGGAGATCGCCCGCCCGCCGCTCGAGCCGAAGTGGCGCTGCCCGCCGCAGTGGATCGGATCGTTGACCAGCACGAGGCCGGCGGCGCCGTGTCGGATGGCGTTCTCGAGCTTGGTGTCGAAGCGAGCGTGCCGGGTGTGGGTCCTCCCCTCGAACCACGACTCGCGTTCCCGCTCGCGCGGCTCGTGACGCAGGACGAGGACGACCTTGCCCTTGATGTCGATGCCGTCGTAGTCGTCGTAGTCGTGCTCGGGGGCCGTGATGCCGTAGCCGCAGAAGACGAGCTCCGACGTTGCGCGCCCGCCGCCGCTCCACGGAAAGATCGCGAAGTCCGGTCCCGGTCGGAGAGGCTGGCCGTCGACCTCGAGGCTGACGTTCTCGAACGCGGTCGCCGCGAGCCGGAACGGTTGAAAGAAGCGGCGGGGACCGGTGGCGCCGTCCGGCGTCGACCCGACCGGCTCGAGTCCGAGTTGCTCGAAGTGCGACGCGATGTAGAGCGTCGCGAGCTCGTTCCCGCGCGAGGCCGAGTCGCGCCCCTCGAGCTGATCGCTGGCGAGGAAGCGGACGTGCGCGAGCAGGCGCCGCTGTGTGATGCGAGCGGGATCGAGAACGGCTGCCGCGTCCGCCACCGCAAGCGGCGACGGGCTCCCGGCGAACGCCAGTGGCTGGAGCAGCGCGACGGCGATCGGAATGACCGTCACCGCCAGCGCGCGCCGCGTCAGCACGTCAACACTCCGGGAGCCCGTCCGGCGTCGGATCGAGACCGGCTTCCGGGAACGGCTCCGGCATCGGCGGTCCACCCTGGAAGAGGAAGTTCAGGATGTAGACGCCGTCGGAGAGGTCCGTGTTGCCGTCGTCGTTGGCATCGAGGGAGTCGCGGCACGGAGACGCGGCCGGCTGGCCGAGGAACAGGTCGTTGAAGACGGAGACGCCGTCGGAGAGGTCGACGTTGCCGCTGTTGTTGGTGTCGCCGCGAATGAAAGGCGTCCCCGCGGGGTAGCAGAAACCCCTGTCGTCGAAGTCACAGCCCGCGTCGGTGCACACCTCGACGCGCACGCAACCCCCCGCGTCACACTCGGGGGCGGTCACGAGGAGCTGTGACCCCCCGCCGCCGAGCTCCGCGGGCACGACGACACCGCACACGCGGACGACGAGGTTCGGGGCGTCGGTGAAGTTGCGGCCGATGATGAAGAACGTCGATCCGGCCTCACCCTCGTTGTTGACGAAGGAGTCGATGACCGGGACGCCCGGCGGCTCGGGATAGGTGAAGCCGTCGGGATCCGTCACGCAGCCGAAATCGTTGCAGACCTCGACCCCGGCGGGGCCCGGACCGCAGTCGGGCGCGGTCACCTGGATCGTCTGCGGGTTCGGCACGTTGAAGGTCGCCTCGGCGCCGAAGACCCGGACGGTGGTCCCCGGCTTGTCGAAGTTCTCGCCGACGACGATGAACACCGTTCCCGGCGGGCCGCTGTTGTTGATGTACTGGTCCTCGAAGATCACCGGCGCGTTCGACGGGTACTCGAACCCCTCGGGCTCGACGGTGCAGCCGAAGTCGTTGCAGACCTCGATGCGCGCCTTGCCAGGAGTGCACTCTGGAGCCGTCACCTGGAGGTTCTCGTCATCGATCACGATGAACTCCGCCGGCTTGTTGCAGACCGAGACGCGCAATCCCGGCTGTTCGAAGTTCTCGCCGACGATGAAGAAGATCGTTCCCGGATCGCCGCGGTTCTGGGCGAAGTCGGTCAGCTTCGGCCGCGGATCGATGATGGTGAGGTCTCCATCCTCGAGATTCGGGGGCGGCGAGAAGGAGTTCCCGTCGGAGTCGGTCATGACGTTCGTCCGCACGGGGCTGACGTTCGTCCGGTTGACGAGGTTGAGCACGGTCTCCGTGGCAGTCGAGGAACGCACGTCGATGACGAGTCGCAGGAGCTCGAGATCGGATCCCGGCTCGAGGTGCCGATCCGCGGTCGCCTGCGACGTGCTGAAGACGACGCCCCAGACCACGCGGCCGGCGCTGTCGTCGATGGTCCCGTCGGCCCATTCGGGGGACAGGCCGGCGACGGCGTCGCCGAGCTGGACCTCCTTGATCCGGATCTTCGTGCGCTCGTACTCGATGGAGATCGAGAATCCGTAGAGGTCCTCGTCGACATCCGCGCGGATCGAGATGACCTGGTTCGCCGCGTTGATCGGCAGCCTCGCGTCCTCGATGGAGAAGCGATTCACCGCCTGGAGGTCCGTTCCCGTGGTCAGGATGACGACAAGGAGAAGCACGCCGAGGAGCGCGCCCGTGTGCGACTGTCGAAAGCTCATATTTGACTCTGCAGTCCTGTTTTCCACGCTGGAAGAGGATCCCGGACGGCTCTGGCCGACCAGCCACGTCGAGCGCCCGGGTACCGTGAGCCGGGACCCACCCCACCCCAATCCGCAGATTATCTCACAGCTCGCGGGCGGCTTGCAGAAATTTCTCGGGCGCCTTCGGCGGGGACGGGGACGGGCACGGGCACGGGTACGGGAACGGGTACGGGAACGATTACGGGAGTCACGACCGCGTCCGTGTGTTCAGCTCTCGCCCAGGCGGTCCGGATTGAGGCCGGCGAGGTCGTCGGTGACGAAGATCCCGTCCCTGCGGATCGGCTCGCCGTCGAAACGGATCTCGCCGCCGCCGTACTCGGGTCGCTGGATCGTCACCAGGTCCCAGTGGATCTCGGAGCGGTTGCCGTTGTCGGCCTCCTCGTACGCCTGGCCGGGAGTGAAGTGGAACGAGCCGGCGATCTTCTCGTCGAAGAGGATGTCGAGCATCGGCGTCAGGATGCGCGGGTTGAATGCGATCGAGAACTCGCCGACGTACCGCGCTCCCTCGTCCGAGTCGAGGATCTCCTCGATGCGCTTCTGGGGCCTCGCCGAGACGTTGACGACGCGGCCGCGCTCGAACTCGAGGACGATGTTCTCGAAGACGACCCCGTGGTACGGGCTCGGGGTGTTCACCGAGAGCTTCCCCTCGACCGAATCGCGCACCGGCGCGGTGAACACCTCGCCGTCCGGGATGTTCTGGGTTCCGGCGCAGCCGATCGCCGGGATGCCCTCGATCGAGAAACGGAGATCGGTGCCGGGACCGATGATGTGCACTTCGCGCGTCTTCTCCATGCGCTCCACCAGCGGCTCCATCGCCCGCGCCATGGCGACGTAGTCGAGCGTCGACACGTCGAAGAAGAAGTCCTCGAACGCCTCCGTCGATTGCCGCGCGAGCTGCGCCATCGAGGGGTTCGGCCAGCGCAGCACGACCCATTTCGTCTTCGGCACGCGGATCTCGCTGTGCACTCTCTTCCAGAGCGTGCGCTGGAAGATCGCCAGACGTTCCTGGGGGATGTCGGAGTGCTCCGAGATGTTGCTCGAGCCGCGGACGCCGATGTAGGCCTGCACGTTCTCCATCTGGAGCTTCTCGACCTCGGCCCAGAGCTCCATCTGCTCCGCGCTCGCGTTCAGGTAGAGCTCGCGAAGAACACGGTTGTGCTTCGTCATGCAGAGGGGCACGCCGCCGGCCTCGACGACCGCGCGGATGAGAACGACGAGGAACTCCTCCGGGATGTCGTAGGCCTCGATGAGCACCTTCTCGTCGGGGTTGATCTTGGTCGAGTGGCCGACCAGAATGTCGGCGAGTTTCCTGTAGCGTGGATCGAACACAGACCGTCTCCCTTCGCTGATCGAGGCCTCAGTCCGGCCGTCTCGGTCGTCGAGATCGTTGGTCGCGGGTTCCGGAGAATGTACCCGGAACGGTTCACGACCTGAATCCAAAACCTGATTCCCGGCTCCCGGGTCGCGCGTCGTGGCCAGTCACTCAGAGCACTCGGAGAAACCAGCGACGTCCGCGGGAGCAGGGCGACTCCAGCGCATCGTCGGCCGCCTGCGCTGTCTCGCCGGCCACCGGCGGGTGCCGCCCTACCTGTTCACGATCGTCATCGTGGCGCTCTCGCTCGCGCTGGTGCACTCCGCGTTCCGCAAGGGCGGGCTCTGGGACGCGGACCGCGCCAACGATTTTCGCGCGTACCATCAGGCGGCGCGCGCCGCGCTCGGGCGCGACCTCGCGTCGGCCTACAGCGCGCCCGAGAAGCCGTACCAGTACCCGCCGACCCTCGCGTCGATCGTCGTTCCGCTCGGCCTGCTGCCCGCGCGCGCGGCGCTCGTTCTCTGGGTGCTCGGCAGCCTCGCGCTCCTGCTCTGGTCGTTTCGCGTGCTCGAGCGGGTGCTCTGTCCGCCCGTCCGCGGCGTCGACAAGTTCCTCGGCTTCCTGATGGTCTTCCGCATGATCGAGAGCGACTTCGCCAACACCAACGCGAACACGCTCGTGCTCGGGCTCATCATCTGGGGCTTCTCGCTCGAGCGGCGCGGGCGCTCCGGTTTCGCCGGCGTGGTGATCGCCCTGGCGACGTGCATCAAGGTCTTTCCGGCTCTGCTGGCGCCGTGGATGCTCTACCGCGCTCGCTGGCGGATGACCGGGGGGTTCCTCGCCGGGCTGGTGGTGTGGGGCGCCCTGGTCCCGGGCACGGTGCTCGGGCCGGCGGATTTCTCGCGGAGCTTCGCGTCCTGGTATCGCGGCGTGGTCGCGCCGATGAGCCCCGCGGCCGTCGAGTACGGCGATGAGGCGCCGGGCGGCTACCTGCCCGGGCAGTCGCTCCGCGTGCTGCTGCACCGGGTTGCGCGCCCCATCGACGCCACGGCGCACGACGACGAGGAGGTGCCGCTCAACGTCATGACGCTCTCGAAGAGCGCGGTCGACATGGTCTGGGTGGGGCTCGCCGTCGTCTTGCTTGGCGGGTTGATGGTCTTCTTTCGCCGCCGCAGCTCGAGCCCGATCTGGGGCGGGGGCGAGATCGCGGTCGCGCTGACGCTCACGGTGCTCCTGTCGCCCCTCGCCAGAAAGGCCCACTTCGTCGTGCTGCTGCCCGCCGCGACCTACGCTTTCATGCTGGCTCGCATCTCCACCGGAGCGCGCCGGACGGTGTCCCGGACGCTCTGGTGGGCGGCGCTCGGCGTCATCCTGCTGACGTCGCCCTCGATCATCGGCGACCGGTGGTCGGCGATCGCGCTCGGCCTCTGCCCGCTCTCCGTCGCCGGGCTGATGCTCGTGGCCGTCCACGTCATCGAGGGGTCGCGACCGGAGCTCGATGAGTCGCGGGATGAAGATCGACCGCCGGAGCTTCGAGCCGCGGACGGCGATTGAGCGTTTTTTTGAAACGGAAACGAGTACAATGGGCGCCCGGCGGTGACGGCCCGTCGCCGCCGTGTGTCGATCCAGCAGAAGGAGGAATCGCCATGCTCTCGAGAAGAACCGTCCTCGTCACGCTCGCGTTCGGACTGTTCGCCCTGGTTGTCACGGTGGGATCCGCCGTCACGCAGGACAAACCGGCGAAGATCAAGACGCTCGTCGTCACCGGCTTCGACGTCGGCTCGCACAGGTGGCGCGAGACGACCGAGCTGACGCGCAAGACGCTCGAGGAGTCGGGACGCTTCGATGTCAAGGTCTGCGAGGACATCGGCATCTTCGAGTCGTCCGGACTCGACGCCTACGACGTCATCGTGCTCAACTACGGCTTCTGGGCGGCGCCCGAGCCGAGCGCCGAGGGCAAGGCCGGACTGCTGAAGTTCGTCAAGGGCGGCAAGGGGCTCGTGGCGCTCCACTTCGCGTGCAGCTCCTTTCAGGATTGGGACGAGTACGCCAACCTGCTCGGCCGCGTCTGGAAGAAGGGCATCGGCGGTCACGGTCCGAAGGGTGACTTCACCGTGAAGATCGTCAACGAGGATCACCCGATCACACGCGGGCTCGAGAGCTTCACCACCGACGACGAGCTCTACGCCAAGCTCAGCGGCGAAGCCGAGATCCAGATCCTGGCGTCGGCGTACTCCGAGTGGAGCAAGAAGGTCGAGCCGATCGTCTTCGTCAAGCCCTACGGCAAGGGCCGCGTCTTCCACAACGTCCTCGGCCACGGCCTGCAGCCGCGCCAGCACGAGTCCTTCAAGGAGCTCCTCCGCCGTGGCACCGAATGGGCAGCGACGGGCAAGGTGACGACCGGCAAGGCAACGAGAACGGCCCGCTCGGCGGATTGACGCGGGGAATCGGGTCCGGGGACCGGGCGGGAGCCCTTCCCCGGGCCTCGAAGTCAGCGCGTGAGCTTCCAGAGCACGGCCTGGACGTGGTCGATCCGCTGCTGTGCCTCCCTGACCTGCCGCTCGGCGATATACCCCCACGCCATGGCGACACGCAGAGCCGTCCGCACCTCCTCGGCGCTCCCCGAGGCGACGCGCCAGAGGTGAAGCCGATCCCCACCCGCGCGCCGGTTCCCCTCGCCGAGATTGAGCGCAACGGACGACGCCGCATCCCGAATCTGCGTCGCCAGCCGCGAATCGCGACGACGAATCGACATCACCAACGGACGCAACGAACGAACAGCAGCCAGAGCGATCTCGAGAGCCTCGAAGGGTTTCATGAGAACCTCCGATCGAGTGAGAGAAAGGAATCCGTGGCCGCCGGCCCAAAGCGGCGGCGCTTTCCCCCCGCACAACCGGAGCGCAGGCCGTGTCAAGGACGACGAAGTCGCCGAGCAAAGCGAGGGAATCCTTGATATGGCCGAGCACCGGTTACAATCGACCGGTCGACGCCGCCGCCCCCCGCCGATCTGAACGCCTCCGCATCGACTCTGCCCTCTGCCCTCTGATCTCTGATCTCTGATCTCTGATTTCTGGTCTCTGATCTCTGATCTCTGTCTC
Source organism: Planctomycetota bacterium (assembly GCA_041569895.1). Classification (GTDB taxonomy): domain Bacteria; phylum Planctomycetota; class UBA8108; order UBA8108; family JACQVS01; genus JBFFXF01. Next base: position 34,097 of record JBFFXF010000001.1, read on the forward strand.
CGTCCCCCCCCCTCACCTCACCGACCGATACGACACCGACCCGTTCCGTGACTGGATACGGATCGACCCCCCGCCGCCGTTCAGTCTGGCGTGCAGGCGTCTCTTGTCGCTCTCGATGAGCTCCGCGCTGGTGCCGTGAAAGTCGGTCGACAGGCTGCCGTTCGAGGTCTCCATCTCGAGGACGGCGCGGACGGTCGCGGGGAGGTCGACGCTGATCTTTCCGTTCGAGGTCGCGATGTCGATCTCCGGCGTCTCCGGCAACGCGACCGCGACCAGCTCGATCGGGCCGTTGCTCGAGCGCAGGTGCGCGTTTCCCTTGACGCCGTGCGCCACGATCTTGCCGTTCGAGGTCACTGCCTTGACTTTCTCCCGGCCGCCGCCGTCGATGCGGATGGCGCCGTTCGACGTGCGCAGGTCGAGGTCGCCAGTGACCGCCTTTACCTCGATCTTGCCGTTCGAGGAACGCGCGTTCACCGACCCGTCGATTGACGCGACGTTCACCGCGCCGTTGCTCGACTCGATTGTGACGCTGCCGCGCGTGCCCTCGGCCGTGACCCGGCCGTTGCTCGTCCGGGCACCCAGATCGATCTCCGGCGGCAGCACGATCTCGAAATCGACTCCGGGAGATCGCCGACGGAGCGCTTCGGGGATCACCGCGGCGATCCGCAGGGTGTCACCGTCCTCCACGCGCTCGACCGTGACGTCGATCTTCTCCGCGTGCTCTCGGGCGTCATCGTCGGATACTCCGCGCGCGAACTTGGCCCCGCGGATGCTCGCCTGCTCGACGCCGTCGCGGCACGCCACGGTGATGGCGCCGTTGCGCGTCTCGACCTCCACTCGGGTGAGGCCGCCGACGTCCGCCGACAACTCGAACGGGATCCTGGCCCTCGACGGGTACGCCTCGCAGCCGACGGCGACGATGGCGACGATGGCGACGATGACGACGAATGGGACGAAGAGCTCGACTCTCATGGCGATCCCTCCTCTCGGTCGAGAGAAATCGTGCCGTGACGCGGCTCAGGTTCGCAGGCGCGGATCCATCGCGTCGCGAAGCGCCTGGCCGACCAGATTGAACGACGTCACCGTGATGAAGATCGCGAGCCCCGGAGCCCACGCCAGGTAGAAGAGTCCCTCGCCGACGAACTCGCGGCCCTGCGCGACGATCTCGCCCCACGACGCCGTCGGCGGGACGACGCCGAAACCGAGGAACGACAGGGCGTTCTCCGTCAGCACCGCCGCCGCGACACCGAACGTCGCGGTGACGAAAACCGGCTGGATGGCGTTCGGCAGGATGTGGCGAAACATCACGCGTCGCGGCGGCGCCCCGAGCGCGCGAGAGGCGTCGCAGTACTCGAGCGTCTTCACGCGCAGCACCTCGCCCCGCATCAGCCGGAAGATGGCCGTCCACCTGGTCAGCCCGATGACCAGCATGATGGTATAGATCGACTTCGGCAAAAAAGCGATCATCGTGATGATCAGAAAGAAGGTCGGGAAGCACATCACGACCTCGGTGATGCGCGAGAGCACGGTGTCGATCCAGCCGCCGGCGTAGCCGGCGATCAGCCCCAGCACGACACCGATGATGACGTAAATCGACACCGCCACGACGCCGACCGAGAGCGAGACGATGGTCCCGTGGATCAGTCGCGCGAGGACGTCACGGCCCTGTCCGTCGGTGCCGAGGAGGTGCGTCTCGACCTGGTCGGGCGCCGGGCCCCAGCGGGTGGTCTCGAGCGGCCGGAGCTTGAACGCGTTGATCTCCCTGTAGCCGGAGAAGATCGGCGGCGCGATGTACCAGTCGCCGCGCGACGGGTCCCAGTCGGTCGCGATGGTCTCCTTCCAGCTCTTGCGGCCGAGCTCGGGATAGAAGTCGGAAAACGGGTTGCCGTCGCCGATTCGCAGTCGCCTCAGCCAGTCGACGACGACGCCGGGGAGCGGGAAGGAGTCGAGGTACGTCGGGAACGCCGGGAAGCAGAGCGAGCCCTGGTATCGCGCGACGATCGGGACATCGTTCGCGAGCAGAGGCGCGAGGAGGGCGACGACCACCAGCACGGAGAGCACCGCGAGTCCCAGGACTCCCAGGCGGCTCTTCATGAACTGCCGCCGGACGATGGTCCAGGAGCTCCTGGCGCGCGGGAGCGGATCGGCTCGGACTGCAGGTCGCATCATTTCAGCTCGATCCTCGGGTCGACGATGCAGTAGAGCAGGTCGGAGATCAGGATGCCGATCATCGTCAGCACCGCGACGAGCGTCGTGATCCCCATGATCACCGGATAGTCGCGCTGGAGGACGGCCTCGAAGCCGAGCGATCCCATGCCGGGAAGCGAGTAGATGCGCTCGATGATCACCGAGCCGCCGATCACCGTCGGCAGCAGGTTCCCGAACACGGTGACGACCGGCAGCAGCCCGTTGCGCAGCGCGTGCACGCCGACGACGCGGCGCTCGGGCAGCCCCTTGGCGCGGGCCGTGCGCACGGCGTCCTGCGAGAGCGCCTCGAGCATGCTGGAGCGAACCAGCCGCGACAGGAACGCGAAGCTCGCGTACGTCAGCGCGGTCAGGGGCAGCACCAGGTGCAGCAGGTGATCCCAGACGTAGCTCAGGAACGGCAGGTCGCCGGCGTTGTCGGAGTGGAGGTTGACGAACGGCAGGATGCCGCCGGTCGGCCCCGCCGGACTTCCCAGCAGAATGATCAACATCGTCGCGACCCAGAAGCTCGGCATGCTGTAGAGCAGGAAGAGGACGAGTGTCGTCGCCTGATCGGACATCGAGTTCCGCCGGGCGGCGGAGAAGACGCCGAGCGGGATCGAGAGCAGATAGGTGATCAGGATCGAGACCAGGTTGAGCTCCAGGGTCACCGGCATCGCCTCGACGATCTTGTCCCAGACGGGACGGTCGTCCTTGAAGGAGAGGCCGAAATCGAGCCGGACAAGGCGCGAGAGCCAGTCGACGTACGCCGGCACGAGCGGGACGTCGTCGACGTCGAGCGCGGCGGAGACGACACGCCCACCGTCACCGACCGCGACGGCGCGGACGACTCCCGAGTGGCCGGCGAGCGTGGCGCGCAGTCGACCCGCGGCGACATCCCAGAGCCGCACCGAGGCATCACGGCCGCCGGAGACGAGCAGATCTCCATCGCCGAGAGCGACCGATTCGACGACCGCCGTGTGGCCGTCGAGGCGCGCCGTCACGGCGCGCCGGGCGGTGTCGATGAGCGCCACCGCGTTGTCGCCGAGACCCGCGGCGATCCGGCTGCCATCGGCGGCGACGTCGATCGCGTGGACCGGCGCACCGCAGTCGACCGGCGCGCCGACCTCCCTCCGTGTCGCGGCGTCCCAGAAACGCACCGTCCGGTCTCGCGAGGCCGACACGAGCACGCCGCCGGACAGCGACTCGACTCCGGTGACCTCGCCGATGTGCGCCTCGATCACATCCACGAGCTCGCCGGTGCGCGCGTTCCAGACCCGGACGGTCGCATCGCGTGAGCCGGTGATCAGGAGGTCGTCGTCCGCGAACGCGGCGCACCGGACGAGCAGGCCGTGCCCGGCGCACGTGGCCACCGGGCGGCCGGTCTCGACGTCCCACACGCGAGCGGTGCGGTCGTCGGAGCACGACGCGATGAGCGTCCCGTCGGGCGAGAAGGCCACGGCGTTGATCGCCGCTCCGTGGGCCTCGATGGTCCGCGGAGCGCGTCCCGGCTCGATCGGTCGCAGCACGATGCGTCCGTCGGCGGTGCCCGCGGCGACGATCGTGCCTCCCGGCGACGTCGCCAGCGCGAGGACCGCGTCAGTCTCCGTCGTCGTGCCGACTCGCCTGCCGCTCCCGGAGTCCCACGATCGGATGGTCGCGGTCTCCTCGAGCAGGCCGAGCCGGATCTTCGAGCGCACGATCTGACGCTCGCGGTCGGAGAAATCACCGCCGCCCTCGAAGCCGCCGCTCGCCGCGATCGAGAACGCCACGGGGTCACCGGGCGCGAGGCGGATGATGAGAAACGTCACCATGGTGATCCCGAGGAGTGTCGGGATCATCAGCAGCAATCGTCGTGTGATGTACTGGATCACGATCGAGGCGGAGCTCGCCAGGCATCCGCGGGCGCGGCCGCGGCGACGGTCAGCTGTCGTCGTCCTTCGCGTCGTCCTTCAGCCAGATGGTCGTCGGCCTCAAGCCGGTCTTGCCGATCCGGACGCCGCCGAACTTCTTGTTGATCAGCGCGCCGACTCTCCCGTGCGTGAGGAGAAGCATCGGCACGTCCTCGTGGAAATGACGGTTGAAGCGGTGAAACATCTCGGCGCGCTTTTCATCGTCGAACTCGCGACGCATCGCCTCGAGGAGCCGGTCGACCTCCTCGTTCTTCCAGCCGGCATGATTTCCGGCCCGCTCGATGCCCTGCGACGAGTGGAAGTTGTCGTAGGGGTCCATCCACGGGTCTTCCGGAGAGAGGAGCAGGCAGATGGCGTCGAACTCGCGATTGAAGAGCGCCTCGGTGAACTGCGACCACTCGGATTTGTCGATCGTGCAGTCGACGCCGACCGACTTGCACGCGTCGTTGACCAGCACGCCGATGGTGTCGTACCAGGTCCTGCCGGCGGGAACGGTGAGCTCGAAGCGCAGCGGGACGCCGCCACGGTCGCGCACGCCGTCGCCGTCGCTGTCCTTCCATCCCGCCTCGTCGAGGAGGCGAGCCGCGAGCTGCGGATCGAAGCGACGCGGCTCGATGTCGTGCGAGTACTCGCGGTAGATCGGCTTCGTGGGGCAGGTCGCGATCTGGCCGCGCCCGCGTTCCATGTCCTTCCAGATGCGCTCGCGGTCGACGAGGTGGGCGATGGCGCGGCGGACCCGGACGTCGTCGAAGGGCGGGCGTCGGCAGTTGAACGTGATGTGCGAGAAACCGATGCGCGTGTGGTCGTACTCGTACCGGTCCGCGATCCCGGTGATCGTCGGATCGTTCTCGAGCTGGTCCTCCCACATCGAATGCTCGACGGAGACGACGTGAATCAGCCCCTTCCGGAACGCCTCGATCATCGATACGCGGTCCCGCACCCAGCGCCACCGCAGCCGCTCGAGACGGTAGTGGTCGGGGTTCAGCGCGCGCAGCCACGCCCGGCCGTTCGCGAACAGCGTGACGTGCTGCGAGACCACCCGTGACTGGCCCTCGACCCACGTGTAGGGGCCCGTTCCCGGCGGCATCTCCTGCCCGAGGAGGTTGAAGACCTCCGCGAAACCGGGCTCGAGCGGCGTGACGCTGAAACGCTCGATCCCCCGCTCTCGCGCCACGGCGGGGATCTTCCGCTCGTAGTACTCCTGCGGGAAGATCCGCAGCGCGTACCCGAACTGCTTGAGCGCCTTCCAGTACTTTCGCCGCATGCGCACCTCGACGGTGAGGGGATCGATCTTGCGCACGCTCGCCACGTCGTTGAAGGACGACTTGCGGCTCTCCGACTTGACGTCGGGATCGGCGACGAGGTTGTAGCTGAAGATGACGTCGTCGGCGTCGAAGGGAGACCCATCGGAAAAGGTCACGCCGCGGCGCAGGTGGAACCGGTAGGTGAGGCCATCGTCGCCGGTCTCCCATGCCACGGCGAGCTCCGGCCAGAGCTCCTGCGGGTTGTCGGGATTGACCGTGAAGAGCCGCTCGTGCACCTGCTCGTCGATCACCGACGCCATGCCGTCGTTGGTGAGGTAGTAGTTGTAGAGGCCGGGCTCGGCCATCCATCCGAAGATGAATGTCCCGCGCCGCGGCGGGATGAAGGCGGGTTGCCGTGCGGTGGTGCGGCCCGGAATCTCGGCGCCCGGAGGCGGCTCGATGGTGAAGCCGGGCGTCGCCTCGAGCGGTCGCCCGATGGCGTCCTTGCCGTCACCGAACCGTGCGGCGCCGGTCGAATCGGACCCGGCCCCCGTACCCGGCGCGGCGTCGATCCGCACCGGCCCGCCGGAGCCACGCACCTCGAGGACGATCCGATCGAGCCCCTCGACGCGCACCGACCGCGCCTGCACCTCCTCGATCTCGCGCCGCAGCTCGATGATCTTCTCCTGCTGGTGATCGAGAGAACGCAGGATCATCCAGAGCGTGACGAGGATCAGACCGAGGAGAAAGACGATGATCACTCGTCCTGTGGTCCAGCCTTCGTTCACATCACGTCTCCGTTCTTCTTCCGGGCCCGGTTCTCGTCCTCGTCCTCGTCCTCGTCCTCGAAAACCCCTCGTCACCGCGTTGGATGTCCGATACCGAGACCGCTTTCGACCCTGACTCTGACTCCGACGCCGACCCCGATACCGACTCCGATACCGCTTCCGACCCCGATTCCGATACCGGCGCCGACACCGACCCCGACTCCGACACCGACACCGATTCCGACTCCGATACCGATATCCTCGCGTGTGCTCTGCTCTGTCCGGTCACTTTCCGCGTGCTCTTCGTTTCCGCCCCCCGCTTCCCGATCCCACCCTCTGGCCGTCGAGTGTATCATAGACCCTCTTGTTTCGACTCTCCCGCGTGAAGAGAGGCCGGCGCACCCATCACGGAGTTCCTCGCATGAGAATCGTTCTCGAGGAGAACGCCGCCCGGCGCGTGTTCGAGTTCGAGGAGGGTCGCGAGCTGGTCCTCGGCCGCGCCCCGGACTGCGATATCCCGCTCGCGACGCTGCGCGCGTCGCGTCACCATGCCCGGATCGTCCTCGAGGACGGCCGGCACTGGCTGGTCGACGAGGGCTCGTCGAACGGGACTCTGGTCAACGGCGCGCGGGTGGACCGGCGCGCGCTCTCATCGGGGGACGTCATCGCCATCGGCGAGGCGCTGCTCCGCTTCGAGACCCACCGCCGGACCGGACTGGCGTTTCCCGGCGTCTACGCCGCGTTCCTCGCGCTGCTCTGGGCGGTGCTGGTGGTCTCGCTGGTCGTGCTGGCCGTGCGCCAGCTCACCGACGAGGGGGAGCGGCTGGCGGTGCGACGGGCGGGGTCGGTCTCCGGCATGGAGTCGGCCGGGGATCGCGGGAGCGCCGCGGATTCGGGTGCGGGTGCCGTACCCGTTCCCGTACCCGCTCCCGTACCCGTACCCGTACCCGTACCCGTTCCCGTACCCGTTCCCGACACCGACATCGAAACCGACACCGAAACCGACACCGATACCGATACCGATACCGATACCAAGACCGACAGCGATTCCCGGGTGGCCGATGTGCTTCGTCCCATCATTGCCGGGGAGCGTGGCTGGGAGGGTGTCGATGCGCTCGTCGCGCTGCGCTCCGGGTCGCCGGATGCCGAGGACATGCCGTTTCTCGATCGGCTCGTGCCGGTGCTGCGCGGGCTTCGCGAGGGCGCGTGGCGTCGTCTCGACGAGCAGGCGGCGACCGCGATCGCGGCGCTCGTCGAGCGCGGCGAGGCGCGTTCCGCGGCGGCGACGGCGCGCTTCCTGGCGGTGGTCGCGCCGGGGGAGGACGCTCGTTCGCGCTGGGAGTCGGCGGCGCGATCGATCGAGGACAGCGTGGACCTCGAGTCGGACGGCGAGACGCAGCCTGTCGTGCCGCGCGAGGATCGGCGGCCCGACGACGAGCCGCTCTCATCGCCCGAGGCGCTCGCGCTCAAGGATCGCATCGCCGAGGCGATCGAGCAGTGTCGTTTCGATGAGCTCTCCTCGATCTACCACGCCCTGCTCGCCCTCGGGCCGTCGCCCGGCGAGCGCCTCCGCCTGCTCGAGGGATTGCTCGCGGCGTACGCGATGGAGGTGATGTTCGGCGAGTTCGTCGCGCGTGCGGCGACCGACCCGCCCGCGGTGAGCCCGTACGCGGGCTACGAGGGGCGCGTCCTCGAGGTGTCGCGCGATGCCGTCCGCTTCGAGCTCGACATCGAGGGGCGCGAGGGCGCGTACCGTGACAGCACGACGTGGCGCCGGATCACCTGGCCGAAGAAGCTCGAGCTCTTCAGCAGCGTCCCCCTGAGCCCGCGCGGCCTCGTCGGCGTCGCGCTCTACGCCTTTCACCACGGACACGAGGAGGGCGCGCACGCGGCGCTGATCCGCCTTCGCAAGCGCAAGGATGGCGCGACGCTCGCGGACAGCGTCCTCGCGAGCCGGCTCGGCGTGCCGGTGCCGCCTGGCGGGTTCGTCGAGTATCGCGGCCGTCTCGTCACGCCGGAGTATCGCGCCGCCGAGATCGCCCGCCGCGAGCGCCTCGAGGAGGAGGAGCGCGCCGCGCGAGCGGAGCTCGAGCAGCTCAAGAAGGAGGCGGGGCTCGCCGCGTACGTGCAGGTCGCCCGCCGCTATCGCGAACGCGGGCTCTTCGAGCTCGCCCAGCACATCCTCGAGGTCCTCGCGCGACGCTTCTCGAACACCGAGGCCGGCGCGGAAGCGAGGCGGCTCGCCGATGATCCCGTCCTCGTCGTCAGGCCGATCGCCGCTTCCGGTCCGTCGAGCAACCGACTCGACATCTGCCTCCTCGGCGAGGGTTACACGCTCGACGACGAGGCGCAGGACGCGTTCCTCGCGCGCGCCCGCTCGGCGGCGTCGCTGCTCTTCAGGGAGGAGCCGTACCGCGAGTACGCCTCGTACTTCAGCCTGCACGCCGTGCAGGTCGCCTCGGCAGAGCACGGTCTCGATCGCGAGCCCGGCGGAGTGGCTCGCGACACCGCTCTCGGCGGCCGAGTCGAGTGGGACCGCTTCACCGTGGACGAGTCGCTGGTGCGCGCGATCCTCGCACGACTCGGCGATCGCGGCCGCGACGGACAGGCGGTGGTGATCGGGAACGCCCACGCCGGCGTGGCGACCGCGAGCCCCGGCATCGCGTGCATCTCGAAGATCGCGGTCGCCTCGCTCGGGCACGAGCTCGGCCACTCGCTCGGCAGCCTGCGCGACGAGTACGACTTCGAGCCCGGCACCGATCCCGAGCGCCACGTCGACAACCGCCGCGAGCCCGACGTCCCGACCGCCGCGCTGCCGCCGAACATCATGCGCGGCTCGGACCGCGACGACGTGCTCGAGAAGGCCATCTGGCGGCCGTGGATCGAGGCGGGCGAGTCGCGGTGGTGGAACGGCGCCGGGGTCTCCGCCTTCCAGGGCGGCAACCGCAGGCGCTTCAACTACTGGCGCCCGCAGGCGACATGCAAGATGCGCACGTCGAGCGCGGAGTTCTGCGTCGTTTGCATGGAAGCGATGGTGAAGAGCATCTACCGCCACGTGCGCCCGATCGATCGCGTCGAGCCGTCGAGCGAGGAGGTCACCATCGACGAGGGCGGCTCGACGAGCGTGCGCGTCTGGACCCTGAAGCCGCGCTCGCGATTCCTCGAGACGACCTGGCGCCTGGTCGAGCTCCAGGCGGAGCCGAACGCGACCGGAACCACCTCGGTCGCCGGCGACACACGACCGGTCCCGCTCGCCAGGACCGGCCGCCGCATCGACCCGTCAGGCGCGCCGATCGAAATCGCCATCCTCCGGGACCTGGCGCCCGGACGCTACCGGCTTCAGGTCACCGTGCGAGACACGACGCCGTGGGTGCTCGACGACGGTGAGGGGCTGCTGTCGGAGGTGCGGGACTGGACGGTGGTGGTGCGGGGGCGGTGAGGGGGGGCTCGTTCGCGAGATTCGACAACGAGCCTCGAATCGTCGTCGTCCTCGAAAGCCTTGGATGGCGGAGTCCGATGTCCGATTCCGCGATCCGAGTCCGATTCCGATGACCGATTCCGAGGTCCGACTCCGACGTCGACGTTGTAAGGAATGCGTTCCCGTACCCGAAAAGCCGGCGACTCACGCGAGGCTCACGAGGCTCGACCCACTCATGACTTCCGTTTCCTGCTTTCCCTGAGTTTCCTGCCTTCCTCATGGGTCGTTTGCAGGGTTTCGCCCGGGAAGTCGAGCAGCGTTCGGGACGGAAGAAGGCTCAGTTGCGCTCCGCCCGCAGCTCGTCCACGCGGCCCTCGAGGAAGCGGGTCAGGGCTCGTTCCATCTCGCGGGCGTTCTGGAAGCGCTGGCGCGGGTCCTTCGCCAGCGCTTTCGCGAGGACGCTCGTGAAGGTGCGTGGCACGTCCGGTCGGAGCTGGTGGGGCGGCTGGAACTCCTCCACCTCGATGGCACGCAGCAGCTCGTGCAGGTCGTCGCGCACGACGGGGTAGTGGCCGGTGACGAGGTGGTAGAGGGCGACTCCGAGCGTGTAGATGTCGGTGCGCTCGTCAACGCCGTCGCCACGGACCTGCTCGGGGGCCATGAAGAGAGGCGAGCCGGCGATGCGGCCGGCGTCGTCGCTCGTCTCGCCGTGATGCTCTCGCGACAGGCCGAGACCGAAGTCGGCGAGCACGATCCGTCCGTTCTCCTCGCGGAGGAGATTGGCGGTCTTCAGGTCGCGGTGCACCAGTCCCGCCTCGTGCACGGCACGAAGGGCCCGGCAGACCGAGATGCCGATACGCGCGACCTCGCGCGCCGGCAACGGACCGTGCCTGGCGAGCGACGACTCGAGCGAGTCGCCGCGTACGTACTCGGTGACGAGCACGAGCTGGTCGTCCTCGAGCTCGAGGACGCCGAAGATGGTCAACACGTTCGGGTGGCGCACGCGCGCGAGCGCGCGGGCCTCACGGAGAAAGCTCTCGCGCGCGGACCGACTGAAGCGCAGGTGCGGCAGCGGAATCTTCAGCGCGACGTCGCGACCGAGCAGCTCATCGCGGGCGCGGTACACCTCTCCGAACGCGCCCTCTCCGATCTTCGACTCGATGGTGAAGCCAGGGATTTCGGGGAGCTGTTCGAGCGCCGCGGCGTCGTCGGGCATCGCGCGGAAGCGATCCTCGCGCCCCGGATCGAGGTCCAGGGTCTCCGCGAGGTCGTCGAGCGCGATCGACGCTGCGCGTTCTCGTGAGTCACTCGGTGTGGCGGACATTCTGTTTTTCCAAACCCGCCGTCGTCGGTCGGGTTTCTCCTGTCCTGTCTCCCCTTGATGTCTCTCTCGCGTCGTTTTTTTTTCTCGCTCGCTCGTGATGAGAGACGTCGGAGAGCCCCATCCTTTCACAGGAAACCGCCGATTTTTCGCGGAAGGCCGGGGACGGACCACGTAAGTCCTTTGTCCAGGCCAGCCGGGGCGAAACCGGGAGACGCCGCTCGTTACAACGCCGTGACGGAAACGCGACGGTCGGCGGCGTCTCAGCCGACCGGGAAGCCGGTGTGGTGGGACATCCAGGCGGCGAGCCGCCGGATTCGGGTGGCGCTCCGGTCGCGGAAGAGAGTCTCGCGCCGGCCGCGCGTATCGTGGACCTGGAGCAGGTGGAGGATGCGCGGTGCGCGTCCCCGCGCGAAACGCGACGCGCGGTGCAGGACGATTCGCCCGTCCTCGAAGGTGCGTCGTATGCGCGTGCCGGGCGAGGAGACGAGCACCTCGAGCCGCCCCGGTGTCAGCCGATATCGCGTGCGGCTGAAGCACGAGACGACGAGCACGCCCGCGAGCACGAGGCCGACGAGGATCGACGGTGACAGGAAGACCCACGTGCTCCAGTTCGCGGCGTCGAGGAGCGGCTGTCCGTCCGCGATGGGGTCCGGCGCGGCGCCGTGTCCGATGACCGCCACGAGGATGAGCCCGGCGAGCGCCGCGTTCCAGGCGAAGGTGACCGCGAGGAGCGAGAGGTTGCGTCGCAGGCGACCGAGCGGATCGAGCTCGACCGTCAGACCGTCGAGGTCGAAGAGCGCGACGAAGCCGCGTGGCGTCTCGTTGGCCGATGGACGGATCGACGCGTCCGCCTCATCGACGTGCGGCAACGCCTGGCGACCGAGCGCCCGCGAAAGGAGCTTGCGGAGCTTCGCGCGACCGGCTCGCGACGCCGCCGAGCCGATCGCCAGGGCGCCGCTGCCGAGCTGGATCCACAGCCGCTGTCGAGTCAGCGTCACGCCGCGGATGGCGCGAGGTTCGATGACGCGCGAGCGGGCGAAGAACGCGACGCTCCGCCGGATCACCCAGCGGTCGCGCCGCACGTCGATGGTCTCGACGAGGAACGCCCATCGCAGGAAGGAGATCAGCGCGACGACTCCACACGCGCTCCACACGAAGAGGAGCACCGTCGCGCAGGCGATCGCCGTGGCGCGCCAGTCCGCGCCGAGGCGCGACGCGCGCAGCAGCAGCTCGACGCCGGAGCACGACACGAGCACCCACAGCAGGGCGACGACGCTGACCGACGCGGCTGTCTCGACGGTGGGCAACGGACGCGGCCCGATCGTCACCGTCACGCCGGATCCGTCACGCCGGACCCGCAGGGCGCCCCGCACCGCCCCGTTTCTCCCTGCCTTGCTTCGCGGAGCGTGACTCATGCTTCGCGGCCAATCTTTGGTGGGGTGACGCGGCGAGTCAACGAAATTCGCCGCCCGCATCGCCGCTCGCGTCCCCCTTCATACCGCCCCGCAGGTGCTGCAACGCGCGGGTGAAGTCATCGGGAAGGGGACACGTGAAGTGGCGCGGCTCGTCCCAGTGGGGCGGCAGGGTGTATCGATGCGCGTGGAGCGTCAGCCGTTCGATGCCGCGCACGGACGTCGGCGCGCGCGCCATCGGACCGACGCGGTACAGGGGATCGACGGCAAGGGGGTGACCGATCGCCCACGCGTGGACGCGGATCTGATGCGTGCGGCCCGTGAGCGGCAGCGCCCGAACCAGCGTCGCTCTCTCGAAACGCTCGACCACCTCGAAGACGGTGACCGCATCCCGAGCCGTCTTGCCCGGCTTGCCGCCCGTCGCCGGCTCCGCGCGCATGCGGCCCTTGCGACCGGGACCGATCGGGCAGTCGATGGTCACGCGAGCCGGCTCGACGACGCCCTCGACGATCGCGAGGTACTCCTTCTCGATGCGCCGGTGCTCGAAGTCATCGCCGAGTCGGCGCTCCACCTCCGGCGTCAGCGCGACGATCACCAGTCCGCTCGTCAACCGGTCGATGCGGTGGACGATTCGCGGGCGCACGAAGCGCTCGGGGGGCTTGTCGCGCCGTGCCGCGAGCTCCCTCCGGATGACCAGCTCCAGACAGCTCGCGATCGCCCGGTCCCGATCGGGCACCACCGGCACGCCCGCGGGCTTGCCGAGCACGACGAGACGTGCGTCCTCGTGGAGGATGTCGATCTCCCCGGACGCGTCGTCGTTCTCGCTGCCGGCCTCGATCAGCATCGACGGCGTGTCCTCGATCGGTCGCCGGAGCACGAGCGCGTCGAGGTCGCCGACACGCTCGTCACCCGACAGCGCCCGCTCGCCGCTCCGCACGTCGCCGCGCTCGAGCACCTGCGCGATGGTGCGGCGAGACCGATCGGGCCAGAGGAGGGCGAGGTAGTCGATGAGGGGGAGGTCGTTGAAGGCGCGGTGGATGGGTACTGATAAGTCGGCGCGCACAGGGTCAACTCCCCTGCTCGGACCCCTTCCCGGACCCGGCCCCGGGCCCGGTCCCGTGCCCGAGAGCTTTTGGGATCGAGTACTTGGTCGACGTCGGGGCCGGGCTGTCCGGCGTTCAAGGCCGAGGCCGACGTCCCATCTGATTCCGATGACCGATTCCGATGTCCGACTCCGACTCCGATTCCGATTCCGATTCCGATGACCGAGACCGATGACCGAGATCAGAGGCAGAGAACAGAGACCGAGTCCGATCTTCAATCTGCGTAATCGGTGAAATCTGCGTTCCCTTCTCCCGAGCTATCCCACCAAACTCCGCATCGCACCCGCATCGAGCTCTTCCAGTGACTCGACGATGCGATGCGCGCCGCTCAGGTCGGCGGCGGGGCGGGTCGAGGTCACGGCGATCACCCGGCAGCCGGCGCGGATGCCCGCCTCGACGCCCTGCGGGGCGTCCTCGATGACGATGCACCGCGCCGGAGGCAGCTCGAGCTTTCGCGAGGCGATGAGGAAGACCTCCGGATCGGGCTTGCCGTGCGTCACCTCGTCGCCCGTCGACAGCGCCGTGAAGTGGTCCGAGACGCCGAGGATGCCGAGGACCAGGCGGACGTTCGCGGCGGGCCCGGAGGATCCGACGGCGAGTCGAGTCCCGGCGCGTGACAGCGACTCGATGAGCGCGACGGCGCCCGGCAGGGGCTCGAGCAACGACGCCGCCTCCTCGCGATAGATCGCCTCCTTCTCCGATGACAGCTCCGCGACGCGTTCCGGCGGGAGGTCATCGCCGAGCCAGATCGGGATGATCTGATTGTTGTGCATCCCGAAGGTGCGATCGAAGAGCTCGCGAGGGCACGGGGTCCCGATGCGCTCGCCGAGACGGCTCCAGGCGACGAAGTGTGCCTCGGTCGAGTCCACGAGCACACCGTCCATGTCGAAGATGACACCGGTCGAGTCGGGCATGGTGAGGCCGTGGTACTCGACAGCATGTGGGATTTCAAGGTCACTGTCCCGGCGCCAAGTACGCGGACATGGTTCTTACCCGTACCCTTCCCGTTCCCGAAACTTCGGACTCGGGAACTCACGTCTCTTCCCCATCCAGCGTTTGGCCGAGGCTGATGAGCAGCTTGGTCCGAAGTTCCGACGCCGCACGGCATCGGGGTCTTACCTCGCGAGCCAGAACTCCGGCCAGTCGAACAGAGGCGGCGTGAGCTGGTGGCAGGAGTAGCACTTGGTCTTTCCCGAATGGATCCTGTGCACCTGGAACGGAGACCCGCCGGCGAAGGGCCTGTTGTCATGGCAGAGCAAGCAGGCCAGGGAGGGCTCGGTGATGGGCGGGTGCTGGCCCACGGGTCTCGGGTCATCTCCCTCGTGACAGTTGTGACACCACTGCCACTGTCCATTCACGTGCTTCTCGTGCACCATCCGCGGAGAGGCTGACTCCCCACCCTCGTGGCACAGGAAACATTCGTTGAAGCTCCTGCGGTCAACGAGTGCCCGGACCGGATCGTCGAGACCCGGCATGGGGTCTCGATCCTCCTGCAGATTCGCGGCCATGTGGCACGCCCCGCAGTCCAGTCTCTCGTCGACGTGCTTCTCGTGGAGTCGCTCGAATCTCCGGTCGAACTCCCATGGGTCCCTGTCGTTGTGACAGACATCGCAGACCACGGCCGCGCCACCCACAAGGGGACCGAAGGCGACATCGACCGCAGGGCGCTCGCCGTTGTGGCACTCGAGACAGCTGAGACCTTTCGACGCGTGTTTCTTGTGAATCGTCCTGATGGAATCATTGCGCGGCCGTTCATGGCAGATGGTACAGACGAGACGCGACCCCGAACCGATCTGCGTCCCGGCGTCGGGGATGAACCCGTGGCACACGGCGCAGTCCGCCTTGTCGGCGTGCTTTCGATGGATCTCCCGCGCGTTGGCCGTGCTCCTCTGTTCGCCGTGGCAGACGACGCACCGGTGGCCCCGTGTGGGTGTCTCCAGGTTTCCGGTCTCGGGGACTCCCGGATTGTGGCAGTGCCAGCACTCGCCGTTGAAGGTGCCGAGGGGGCCCAGGATCGTCGAGCGCACATCGACGGGGTGGCATCGGACGCAGTCGGAGCCGTGGATGCCGAGGAGGTCCGGCTGCTGCGTCTCCGGGTTCAGATGGCAATTGCTGCAGTCGGTCGTCGCCTGGGGGTGGTTCTCCAGAACGACGACATCGACGGTACCGTTGATGTGAAGCGAGGGGTCGACGAAGTTGAAGACGCCGTCGACGACCATGCCGTGGCAGGTGTCGCACTGCGAGGACGGTGGATGCGGCGCGTCGGGTGGGAGACCGTGGCAGGTGCCGCACGCTGCCTGGGTGCCGTCGACGATGGTCCAGATCGGCTCGGTGTTCTGGCCACCGGGGATGAGGGTGGGGCCGTGACAGTAGACGCCGGAACACGACTCGGCAGCGCGATCGAAGACGGGCAGGGCGCCGTCGGCGGAGGCCAGGGCGCTCCAGGTGAGCTCCGCCGGCGCCGCGTCGATGTGGCCCGGGTCGGCTGCCTCCGCCGGCACGCGGTGACAGTCGCGGCAGAGGATCTCGCGGTGCCACGCGCTCGTCCCGAGGTGCGACTGGTGCGCGCCGACGGTCACCAGCGAGACGTCGGTGGCACCGAAGGTGTCGACCGGCGGCGCCGGGTTGACGGGACTGCCGTGACAGTTGCCGCAAACGATGGAGAAGTCGGACGATCCGATCAGACCGAGCTCAACCGTCCCCGCATCGGGGTCGTTGCTCGAGATCTCGATGCAGCCGGCGTCGACACCGGCGTCGAGAGGCGTGTACGTGACCGTCAGGGCCGCGCTGCCTCCAGGCGCGATGATGGTCGAGGTGGGCGGGTCCCAGGTGAATTCGCCGGTGGTTCCCGCGCAGCGAACGAGACTCGAGATCACGAGATCCGACTGGCCCATGTTGAGCACCCGCGTGGTCAGGCGCTTCCTGGTGAGGCGGAATACGCTCCCGAAGTCCAGAGAAGTCGGATCGAGGACGATGTCCGCACCCCCGGAGACCGCGGCTCCAACCAGGCCGAGTTGGATGGCGGATGTGTCGGGATCGTCGCTGAGGATCTCGAGGCAGCCGGCATCCGTGCCGCGCTCCGTTGGCGCGTAAGTCACGGTGAGCGTCTCGCTCCCCCCCGGAAGGATGGTCACGGGGTCCAGCGGCGTCCACGTGAACTCCGCACTGGTGCCGGCGCACGGGACGATCCCCGAGATGGTGAGAGACGTCGTGCCGAGGTTCCACACTCGCGCGGACCGGCTCGCGGCGCCTGCCAGGGAGACGGTGCCGAAGTCGAGCCACGACGGGTCGAGAACGATGTCCGGCTGCCGGGCGCCCCCGTTTCCCGCGAGGTCGAGCACCGTGGGCGCGGCCGGGTCGTTGCTGGCAATCTCCAGACAGCCCGCGTCCCGGCCGGAGTCGACCGGCGAGTACGTCACGATGAGCGTCTCACTCCCGCCCGACGGGATCGTCACCGAGCCCTGGGGCTCCCAGGTGAACTCTGCGGTCGTGCCCGCGCACCGCACGACATCCGAGACGGAGAGAGGCCCCCTCCCGAGGTTCCATACTCGGACGGTCCGTCTCTGCGTGTCGCCGGAGGAGACCGTGCCAAAGTCCAGAGCCGGCGGCTCGAGGACGATTCTCGGTTCCGCCGCGGTCGTTCCCGTGCCCCTGAGCGTCAGGCTCACCGTGCGGCTGTCCGGATCGCTGCTGACGATCTCGAGGCAACCGAGGTCCGTGACCTCCGCTTGCGGTTTATAGCGCACGGTCAGTATTTCGCGATCGCCCGGGGGGATGGAGAGCAACGGGCTCGGCGTCCAGCTGAAACTCCTGCTGCTTCCCGTGCAGAAGCCGATGTTCCAGATCGTCAGCTCCTGCGTGCCCGTATTCCACAGCTCGGTGGTTCGCGCGCGCGTGGTCCCGAGCCCGACGCTCCCGAACTCGAGAGCGAGTGGATTCACGACGATGTTCGGCTCGGCTGCCGTGGTGCTGCTCGCCACGATCGCGAGCCTGACCACGGGCTCGTCGGGATCGTCGCTCGCCACCTCGAGGCAGCCGAGATCGTGGCCGAGATCGGATGGAGCATAGGTGACCGCGAGGACATGACTCTGAGCCGGCCGGACGGTGAACGTCGCCGGCGTCCAGGTGAACTCGCCACCCGTTCCCCCGCAGCGAGTGATGAGCCTCACCGTGAGATCGGCGGTGCCGAGGTTCTCCACCCGTGTCGTCAGCCTGAGACTGTCTCCCTGTCCAACGAAGCCGAAGTCCAGAAGAGACGGCGACAGGTTGATATCCGGCTCAGCCACGAAGCAGTCAGCGTCGTCCCTTTCGTACTGCAGGTCGCCGTCGTTGTCGAGGCCTCTCGAATCTGCGTCGTTCAGCGAGTCCTCGTTGGCACAGGCATCGGCCGCCTCCCCCGCCAGGGCGACGTCGGACCGGGCGTAGTAGGGGGGATTGACGTTCTCCGGCAAGATCGCCTGCTGGGGGACATCGGCGTGACAGTCCTGGCAGACCGTGATTCCGTTCCGGAGATGGAGCTTGCGGAGGCCATACCCGCTCGCCTTCGGCTTCCCGAGCGTGGGCAGCCCGCGATAGTCTGACTCGACGGTCTCACCGTAATCGCGACCGTGGCAACCCATGCACCCGAGTCCTCCTTGCTTGCTCCACATGACGAGCGGGTTTTCGAAGCTCGCTCCCGTATGACACAGCAGGCAGTTGAACGTCAGCGGGTCGACGCCTTCCGCGTGCAGGGCATGAAGCCGGCTGTGGCGACCGCCGACGAAACCCGGGTGGCACGTCGCGCAGTAACCGCCACCGTTGAGGGTCGGGTCATGGTAGCTCTCGTACGCCAGCGTCTCGAGACAGGCGAGGATGCCGGCGAGGAGGATCGCAATTGCCCCGGCGATCCGGGCGGCTGGTGATGGCTGGCCTTGTCGGCCGTCGAGAGCACTGCGGCTCCCCGGATTTGGGCCGGATGCGAAGATGCGCATCGGTGACTGCCTCCGCCTCGGGACCTTCACTGGAACGTCGAACGTCGGGGACAAGGCTGAGCGGTCCTCCGGCCTGACATAGCCGGTCCTCGCAATCTGCGTGCCAGCAGCAAAGCCCGAAGCGATTGCGCGCCCCGAAGGCCGCGGCTTCCCGATCGTCTTCCTGTCGTCCTGTCACGATGGCAGTGTTCCGGGTAATTCCCCACTCTGCGTGAGTTTTACACCATGCGTCTGCGATCTCGGTCATTGGAACTCTCGCGGCTCGAGGTCTCGGCCAATACGCCGGCGGAACCACCCGCTGTCGTCAAACCGACCGGGTCCCGCGAGCGTGCTCCCGGCTCGATCCGTCCAATCCCGAACGCCAAAAGCGGAAGCGTTGTTGCGGCCGAAGAAGGAACGTCGAGGACACGAGAGGTGGAATCCGCTCCGGGGCGAGATCTGAAGATGAATATGTCGCGACTCGAGAAGATCTGTTTCAACGTGTGCACCGTTTCGATCCTCGTGGGATCCGTCCTGTCGCTGCCGATGATCTGGGGCGGCGTCAGCGACGACGGATGGCTCTGGAAGTCGTGGCTCACGGCCGTGGTCTTCTTCACCGCGTCCGGCCTCATTCTCAGCATAAGCCGCGCGATTACCGGCCGGCCCGAGAAACGAGACGCGGGCGCCGATCACGACTCGCGCGTCGTTTCCGGAAGCTCCGCCCCGACAGACGCGGCGTCGTAGAGTGGCGAGATCCGGCGCGAGACGGCAAGCGCGCGCGCCGAGACGCTGGCGTGATCGATCGGATCGGTATTGACCCCGCGGTCGGCCTGTGTTTCGATCGACGACTCCGAATCGGCTTCACCACCTCGAGTCGCACCGTGCACGTCGTCACTCACCGTCGATCTCACGTCGCGCTTCACGTGCTGCTTCTCTGCGTCGCGCCGGTGGTGACGACCGCGCACGAGCACGCGCCGCGCGTCGTCTCGCCGCACAACGCGGACACGTACAGCATCAAGACCTTTGCGCGCTTTCACCGCTGGCGCGATCTGGAGGGCGACGCCAAGGTCTACGAGATCTACAAGTACCTGGTCGACCGCCGCACGGGGGTCTACCCGCTCGGCGTGCCGGCGCGCGAGGACGACGAGGCGCTCTACGACCTCCACGCGGTCCGAGATCCTGTCAAGCTGCTCAACGTCCACACCATCGGCCACTGCGGGACGCTCGGACCGATGATGGCCGGCCTGCTGCGTGACGCGGGAGTCGGGCCGACGCGCTCCGTCTTCATGCCCGGCTTCAACCACGTCGTCGCGGAGGTCTCCACCGGTGGCCGCTGGCACTACGTCGACCTCGATCTGCGCGGCGTGTTCCGTCGCGCCGACGGCACCCTCGCCTCGATGGAGGAGGCGGCGACGGATCCGTCGCTCTGGGAGGCGCCGAATTCGCCGCTCTTCTTCCCGCTCGACTCCCTGGAGAACGTCCGCCGCGCCTACGCGAAGGAGCGCGTCGAGCATCGCTACGGCGCGAGCACTGGCGGGCATGCGATGGACTTCGTCCTGCGGCAGGGCGAGATCCTGACTCGCTGGTGGGGGCCGCAGGGCGGTCGCTGGCACCACCATCCGTCCTACCACCGCCGCCCGTTCCCGCGCTCCATTATCGAGCGAGATCCTCCGGGGCCGAAATGCAAGCACGCGAGCTTCTCGATGCACACGCACGGCAATGGGCGGTTCGTCTACTCCCCCGATCTGCGGCGAGGATCGAGCGACTTCGACGACGGCGTTCACCACGCGAGGAACGTCGCGCTGACCGACAGTGGGCTCGGACTCGAGAGGTCCGGTGAGGGATACGCCGTCTTCGAGGTACGTACGCCGTACATCATCGTCCCGAGAGTGGGCGAGCTCGAGACGACCGACGATGACCGCGAGGCCTCGGTCGTGTCCATCGACGCCTCCGGCGCTTCGCTCGAGCTCTCGACCGACAATGGCCTCTCCTGGATCCCCGTCGAGCGGCGTCCGACCGCTGGTCCGATCGACCTGACTCCCATGGTGAGCGGCTCCTACGGCTATCTCCTCAAGATCATCCTCGCGGGAGAGCCCGGCGAGGCGGTCGTCCGTTCTCTCTCGATCACGACGTGGGTGCAGCTGCACCCCGCGTCGCTGCCGTCGCTTCGCAGGGGACGGAATCGCATGACGTACACGACGGGTGATCACCACGGTCTCGATTCGCACGTGCTCGAGATCCGACCGCACGGGTACGACCGTGAGGACGTCCTCAAGCACCTGAGCACGCCGGCGACGGACTTCGATCCGGAACGCGCCACCAGCCGGCTGCGGGGGCCGTTCGTCGTTCGCGTCCCGGCGCCCCCCGGGCTGCGCGTCGCGTGGTTCTCCGCGGGCGGGAGCTTTCGCGCCGGCGGAGCGGAGACCCGCAACTCGATGGCCTACGCGGTCGGGGAGAAGGGGGAGTTCACGACGTTCTACACCGCCGATCTCCCGTCCTACCACCGCTACTGGCACTACAACGACGACGTCGAGGTGCTGCTCGAGGAGCCCGCGCCGACCGTCTTCATCCGCTACGTCGGCGATCCGGCCGTCAACAACGTACGCGTCTACGCGCACTGCGTCCGCGACGGCGGCTGTCGATCGTCACCGGTGGTCATCACGCACGCGTGGACGGAGGACGGCGTGCGGAAGACGCACACCGCCAGGCTCGATGGTCCGGGCTCCTACGACGTGGTGGTCGAGGGCGAGCCGACCGACGACTTCATCGAGCTCTCGGTCCCGAGCGACCGAGCTCACTGACGCTCGAAGCTGACGCGGCAGGGCAGGCCGGGGACGAGGGGAGTCGTCTCGGGATTCGGGACCTCGAGGAGCACGCGGAACATGCCGGTGTCGACATCGACGAACGGGTCGACCCGCTTGACGCTCGACCGCGCCTCGAAGGGCTCCGGCAAGACCTCGAGGCGGATGGTCGCCGGGTGCCCGGGCTTCACACGGCCGAACATCGCCACCGGGAGAGCGACCACCGCGCGCAGCGGATGGACGCGGGCGATCTGCAGGATCCGTGAGCGGTTGTGCCGCGTGACCAGCTCTCCGGGAGAGAGAAAGCGGCGCACGACGACGCCGTCGATCGGGCTCGTGATGGTGCGCCGATTGAGCGCCGCCTTCGCCCTGTCGAGCTCGAGCTTCGCCAGCCGCGCGTTCTCCCTCGCCTCCTCGACCAGGACCTCCGCGAGGGCCTTCTCGGTGCGGCTCCTCTCGAGCTCCTCGTGGGAGATCAGTCCCTCGGCGTTGAGCTTCTCGTCGTTCGCGAGCTTCGCCGTGTCGAACGCCAGTCGCGCCTCGCGTCGCCGCAGCGTGGCCGTGCTCTCCGCTCGCGCCTCCGCGAGCCGCAGGCTGGCGCGATCGACTTCCGAGTGCAGCCGCGCGACGACCTGTCCTTCATGGACGACGTCGCCGGGCTCGACCTCGACCGTCTCGAGCACGCCGCCGATGTCGGAGCCGATGTTGAGGGTCCGGGAGGCCTCGAGGATGCCGACGAACTCGTTCGGCCCGGCCTGCTCTCCGCGGCTGTAGGCGTGACCCGACAGCGGTGGAAACAGGTCGTCGTCCTGTCCCTGGACGATGCCCGCCGACAGCGCCAGGAGCGCCCAGGTCAGTCTGATTCTCGTGATCCGCCTTATCGGACTCACCGCTCCGCCTCCTCCGATCGCTTTCGATGGAATGTCCCCATTCTCATATCGTGCGTGCTCGCCCGCGCGCTTGAGACCATCGTGGACGCACCGCGCCGGGTGGAGCTTCAGGCGGTGGCTCTTCCGGCCGAACACATCGAGTACACCTTCTGGTTTTCTCCTGTGTGACTTCCCCGTGAAGGAAGCTCCGGGCAGCCGCCACCGATGAGACGATTCTCTCCCGCGTTTCGACTCGCCTTCGGCCTCACCATGCTGAGCATCAGCCTGCTCCTCGCGGGCGACCTGCTCGGCGTCTTTCCCAGGTACTACGACCACCTGATCGGCTATCGGAAGAAGTTCTGCGAGTCCCTCGCGCTTCACTTCTCGCTCGCCGCCGAGCGGCGCGACGTCGGCTCGGTGCGACGCTTGCTCGAGGCGGTCGTCGAGCGCAACCCGGATGTCATCGGGGCGACGATCGTGCGCTCGGACGGCCTCGTGGTGGCGCGCGCCGGCACGGTTCCAGAGTCGCTCCGGGCCGTGGATCCCGAGGGCGAGCCGAAGTCGAGCTCCGGCAAGGTGCGCGTTCCGATATACTACGGGCCGGCGCCGTGGGGCGCGGTGGACGTCCTCTTCGACGCGCCGTTCGGGACCGGCGTCCTCGGGCTGTGGCTCGGTCCGTTCGCGCGTCTCGCAGGCTTCCTGGCCCTGACCAGCTTCGGGGCCTACTTCCTCTTCCTGCGCAGGTCCCTGCGTCACCTCGACCCCATGGCGGTGGTGCCGGCGCGTGTCCGGAGCACGCTGGACATCCTCGCAGAGGGCGTGATCCTGGTCGACCACACGGGCGTCATCGTGCTCGCCAACTCGAGCTTCGCCGAGATCGTCGGTGAGCCCGCGGAGGGACTGGTCGGGAGGGACGCTGGCGATTTCGACTGGGTGGCGAGCGCGGCGAGCCAGAAGAACGGATTCCCCTGGCAGCAGGCGATATCCCACGGCAGCGTGCTGATCCGCGTCCCGCTCAAGCTCAGGGCGGGGAAGGGCACGCGCTCGCTGGCGGTGAACGCGTGTCCGATCCTCGGCGAGAGGGACAGGGTCCAGGGCGCGGTGGCCACGTTCGAGGACATGACGCGTGTCGAGCGGACGAACGACCAGTTGAGCCGCACCGTCACGCTCCTGAAGAAGTCACGCGATGAGGTCGACCGGAAGAACCGCGATCTCGAGGCGACCAACCGCCACATCGAGGCCAAGGTCGAAGAGCGCACGGCGGAGCTGCAGAGAAGCAAGGAGGAGGCCGAGGCGGCGAGCCGCGCGAAGTCGATCTTCCTCGCGAACATCTCGCACGAGCTGCGCACGCCGATGCACGCAGTGCTGAGCTTCTCGCAGTTCGGCATGCGCAAGATCGACAGCGCCGAAAAGGACAAGCTGCTCGGCTACTTCGAGAAGATCAACGACAGCGGAAAGAACTTGTTGACGCTTCTCGACGACCTCCTCGACCTCTCGAAGCTCCACGCCGGCAAGATGACCTACGACATGCAGGAAGCGGACATCATGGGCGTCGTCGATTCGGTGGTCTCGGAGCTGCAGCAGATGGCGGCCGCCAAGGCGATTCATGTCGACGTCGTCGAGCCGGACCTCGAGACCAGGCTCATCATCGATGAGTTCCGGATCGCGCAGGTCGTCCGGAACGTCCTGGCGAACGCGATCAAGTTCTCGCGCGAGAAGGGCGTCATCATGATCTCCTTCGGCAGCGGCACGATCGAGATCGGCTCGCGCACGATCGACAGTCTGGAAGTCTCGGTCGCGGACGAGGGCATCGGGATCCCGCCGGAGGAGCTCGAGCAGATCTTCGAGCCCTTCACCCAGAGCGCGCGGACGGAGACCGGAGCGGGCGGCACCGGCCTCGGCCTGCCGATCTGTCGAGAGATCCTCAAGGCGCATCACGGCTGGATTCGCGCCCGCAACCGCGCCGAGAGGGGCGCGGTGGTGACGTTCGCCCTCCCGCTGGTCCCGATGCACGACCTCGCCCGCTGAGGTCCGGGGGCCCGCCGGCTCCCGTCGTTTCACCCCTCCGACGTTCGTAATGTATTGAGAAACGCCTCGATCTTCTCGGCGTACTCGGGATCGACCCAGATCGGGTCGTTGTGGTCGGCGCCGCGCACGACGAGCCACTCCTTCGGCTCCGGCGCGGCCTCGAACAGCGCGCGGCCGAGGCGCATCGGGATGATGGTGTCGCGCTCGCCGTGGATCATCAGCAGCGGGCAACGGAGGCGCTCGATCCGCGCGCGACACTCGAAACGGTCCCACATCATGAGACGGACGGGGAGAAACGGATAGGCGCTGGCGGCGATGTCGACCGCGGACGTGAAGCCCGACTGCAGGATCAGTCCGGCGGGCGGGTGGCGCACTGCGAGCTCGACGGCGACGCCGCATCCGAGCGACTCGCCGAGGTAGACGAGTGCTCCGGGCGCCCGCGCCGCGAGCCACGCGACGGTCGCATCGGCGTCGCGGAAGAGCCCGCGCTCGGTGGGGGCGCCGCCGCTGCCGCCGTAGCCGCGGTAGTCGAGGCAGAAGACGCCGAACCCGAGATCGTGGAGTTGCACCATCCACGGCAGTCGGTTGCCGCGGTGCCCGGCGTTGCCGTGAAAGATGACGATCGTCGGCGGCCGCGCCCCGGGCCAGTGCCACGCGGCGAGTCGCACACCGTCGGCGGTGACGAGCTCGACCTCCTCGAGGCCGCGGAACCGCTCGCCGGCGGGAAGCGGTACCGGTGAACGGTCGGGGAAGTACTGGAGTTGCCGCTGGAGGAAGAAGGCAAACGCGGTCAGGGCGCCGTAGATCAGAACCGCCCCCAGGAGGAGGCGCAAGAGAAGGTCCATCGAGGGATACCTGGAGAGCTCACGCGTCGGTGTCGGGGCCTGTTCCGAGGTCCTCGCCGGTCGAGTGGCGCATGTGGTACTCGAGCGTGCCGGCGATTTCAAGGCCGACCGCACCGCTCCACGCCGCTTGTCTTGCGTCCGCCGGTGCCGGTAGAATCGGCTCGCTGTCGGACGACCGACGGTAAATAAAGAACCTCAGGGGCTCGGAAAGAGAGCCAGGGAACCCGAAAGACGCGGGAGGCGACATGAATCACCCTGCACCGGACCGCACGACGACGCGACGCGACTTCCTGCAGCGGGGCCTGGCGGCGGGCGCCCTGGTCGCCGCCCCGGCTCTCCTTCGCGGTGGACCGCCTCCCTCGGAGCGGGTGCGGGTCGGGCACATCGGGCTCGGCGGACGCGGCAGCTCGCTCCTGGCGCAGTCCCTGAAGACCTCCGACGTCGATGTCCTCGCGGTGTGCGATGTCGATCGGAGCCACCTCGACCGCGCCGTCGCCAGCGTCGGCAAGGGCGCGGCGGCGACCACCGACTACCGGAGGGTGCTCGATCGCGGCGACATCGACGCGGTGATCGTCGCCACCCCCGACCACTGGCACGCCCTCGTCACGATCCAGGCGTGCGCCGCCGGCAAGGACGTCTACGTCGAGAAGCCCCTCTGCACCTTCGTGGCGGAGGGACGCCAGATGGTCGACGTTGCGCGCAAGCACGGTCGCATGGTGCAGGTCGGCATCAACCATCGCTCCGCGGAGTACATTCGCGAGATCGTCGAGATCATCCGCTCCGGCCGCATCGGCAAGGTCTCCGAGGTGAAGACCTGGATGTGGGAGAATCGGTTCAAGAAGCGGACCGCGCCCTCGGCGCCTCCGGCGCACCTCGATTACGATCGCTGGCTCGGCCCGGCTCCGCGCGTGCCGTACCACCCCGACCGCGTCCACTTCAACTTCCGCTGGTGTCTCGACTACGCCGGCGGCTACATGACCGACTGGGGCGTCCACATGATGAACGTCGTGACGTTCGCGATGGACGTCGATCACAAGGGGCCGAAATCCGTCCGGGCGACCGGCCGTCCCTACGACGACAACCTCTACGACTTCCCGCGCACCATGGAGGCGCGCTGGGAGTTCGAGGACCCCGGCTTCACGCTGACGTGGACGCAACCGGCGACCGGTGGCGACGTCCTCCCGGGAGAGCGCTACGGCATGACGTTCTACGGCGAGGCGGGGCAGCTGCGGACGAAGTTCGGCGGGCACGCCTTCTGGGTCGACGGCAAGGAGGCGCCGCTGCCCGAGCCGGCGCGCACCGTCGACGTGCCGCGCAGTCCGGGGCACTTCCGCGACTGGCTCGACTCGATCCGGTCACGAGAGCTGCCGATCGCCGACGTCGAGATCGGCCACCGCACGACCGCGCTCTGCGTCCTCGGAAACATCGCGCTCTTCACCGGTCGTCCCCTCGAGTGGGACTGGAAGCGCGAGCGTTTCATCGACGACCGTCACGCCGACGCGATGCTGGGTCGCGACGACCGCGAGCCGTACCGGCGCCCCTCGTGATCCGCCAGGCGGCGAGCGTCGTCCTCTGGCGCGACCGCGGCGCTCTCGAGGTGTTTCTCGTCGAGCGCGCCCGGCGTCTGGCCTTCTTCGGCGGCTACCACGCATTCCCCGGCGGCGCCATCGAGCCGGGTGATGTCGACCTGCAAGCGTGCGCCGTGCGCGAGGTACGCGAGGAGACCGGCGTGCGACTCGATCCCGCCGCGCTGCGACCGATCACGCGTCTGGTCACGCCGTGCTTCTCGCGAGTGCGCTTCGACACGCGCTTCTTCCTCGCGAGGACCGACCGCGAGCCACGAGTCACCGGCGGCGAGCTCGCCGCGGGAGCGTGGCGAAGACCCGCCGACGTGATGGCCGCCTGGCGTCGCGGCGACCTGTTGCTCGCGCCGCCGGCGATCGCCGTCCTGCGCGAGCTCGAGCGCGCCGGGGACGACCTCGACACGGCGGTCGACGCGCTCTCGGCGCTGCCGCCCGAGTACGAGGGCTCGGGTCTGGCGATCCCCTGGACCGCGGGCTACGAGCTCCTCCCGCTGCGCTGCGAGCCGCTGCCGCCCGAGCTGCCGATGAGCACGATGCTCGTCGGCTGGAACCGCTTCATCGTCATCGACCCTGGAACGCAGGGAGCCGCCGAGCGCGAGCACCTCATCGAGGCGGTGGGCCGCCGCATCGACTCGGACGACCGTCTCGAGGCCATCGTCCTGACCCATCACCACGTCGACCATGTCGCCGCGCTCGACCCGCTCCTCGAGCGGTTCCCCGCGCCGGTCTGGGCCCACCGGATCACCGGCGAGCTGCTCTCTCTCGCGCTCGATCGCGAGCTCGACGACGGCGACCGCATCGAGCTCGGCGACGACCCGGCTGGCGAGCCGGGATGGGAGCTCGAGTGCGTCTTCACGCCGGGACACGCCGCCGGTCACCCGGCGCTGCACGACCCGAGACATCGCGCGCTCGTCGCCGGTGACCTCGTCTCGACCGCCGTGAGCATGTACGTCGGCTCGCCGGGCGGGCATCTCGGCACCTACTTCGAGTCGCTCGAACGCATCCGCGCGCTCGACGCGGCGATCCTCTATCCGTCACACGGCATGCCGACGATCAGCGCCCGCCAGCTGATCGATCGCACCATCAAACATCGCAAGGCGCGCCTCGACGAGATCGAGCGCCTGGTCGCGGAGCGGGGGGAGATCGACGTCCCGACCGTGGCGGCGACGGTGTACCAGGACGTCCCGCCGCGGTTCGAGGACTTTTACCATCGGGCCGCGAGAGCGTCGCTCGAGTATCTGGTCGAGACGGGGAGGGTCGTCGCAGCAGGTGCCGACCGCTTCAGGCCGACAGACTGACCGCGGTTCCCTGGGCTGTCCTCGGTGTGCTCGTGCCATCGTTTCAAAAACGTACCCGTACCCGTACCCGTTCCCGTTCCCGTTCCCGTCCCCGTGCCCGCGCCCGTCCCCGTGCCCGCGCCCGTGCCCGTGCCCGTTCCCGTCCTCGAGGGCTCTGGTATCGGAGTCCGATGACCGACTCCGATACCGATGGCCGATACCGATACCGATTCCGAGGACAGAGATCAGAGTCCGTTGATGGAGACCGCGCTCGAGACAGACGCGCTGACCGCTTCTTGCTTCAATCTGCGTAATCTGCGTTCCCGTCCCCGTCGGACTTCGGCCGCGCCTTCGAGACCGAGGATGAGACCGAGGACGAGGACGAGGACGAGGACGAAAGAAAACGGAGCGAGCTGGCAAATGCCGGCTCGCTCCGTGGTCTCGCAACGATCGCCCTTACCCGACGATCAACGACACGCGCGAGGCTGATCGCACCCGATCGTGCTGTCGGATTCGAGAGTCCCCGCGCTGCAGCCCGGGTAGGGGGCGACCGGCTGCGGGCCGCCGAGGAAGAGGAAGTTGAGGAGGTAGCTCGCGTCGGAGACGTCGACCGCGCCGTCGCCGTTCGGGTTGGCGGCGGCCTTGCAGGACGGCTCGCCGCCGCCGAGGAAGAGCCAGTTGAGCAGGAAGCTGGCGTCCGAGATATCGGTGCCACCGTCGCCGTTGGTGTCGCCGCGAGTGAAGGTGCCGCCGGCCCGGACGACGATCGGCGAGCCGCCGATGTCCTCGAAGCCGCCGAGCGTGAACTGCGCCTCGTCCTCGTCGTCGAGGAAGTTCAGGTCGACGAGCTTGACCAGGTCGCTGGTGAGCGACTTGGTGATCTGCACCGCGGCGAACTCGCCGGCCAGGCCCGCTGCGTCGGCCACCATGCCCTCGAGTTTGAGCGCGAACACCTTGCCCTCGATGGCGGGGTCGAGCACCAGGTCGGTGTCGTTCGTGAAGACGTTCTCCGCGAGCGAGTAGATCGGCTCGACGGCGAGCTCGCCGCCGGGGTGGACCACCTTGAGGTCGACGCCACAGGGGATGGTCTTCGACAGCACTTCGTGGAACTTGCCGGACCCCGGGAAGGTCTCGACCGTCGTCGGCTGGCTGAAGTTGAGCTCGACGACGAGCCGCGGCTCGAAGGAGATCTCCTTGCGGATGCCGAAGAAGTTGGCGCTGTCGACGTCGAGGACGTTGCCCTCGACGGACAGGAGCGGCCCGACGACCGGGAAGTTGCCGAGCTTCGCCTCGATGCCGAGCGGCGTCGCCCACGCGGCGGCGGTGAGGACGTCGAGGTCGAGGTCGAAGCGTCCGAAATCGGCGTCCTGGATGCCGTTCTCGAGCCGCCCCCAGTTGAACAGCGGGCGCTCGCCGGCGGAGACGAAGTTGGTGATCCTCTGGCCGTCGAACGAGCCGTTGATGCCGAGCCCGTCGAAGCCCGGCGCCACCGGCGTGTCGAGCTCGGGGAAGTAGAGGCCGACGTCGAGGAGCGGCAAGCCGACGCCGATCGCGCCGCCCTCGACGATCGGGATCGAGTAGCTGTACTCGACGCCCTCGTCGATGACGATGAAGTCCTCGCCGAGGAGCCGCAGCCGCAGCCCGTCGGTGCCGATCCGGGCCCCGATCAGCTCCTGGTGGTCCTCGCCGTCCGTGTCCTGGTTGAAGATCCGGAGGCGCTCCTCGACCTGCGAGCCGTCATCGAAGTTCGGATACGCGGCGCGCATCTCGAGCTTCGCGGCGGCGTCGAGGAAGGTGTCGATGAAGGCGTCGACGTAGGGGAACTCGGACTCGAGACGCACGTCACCGGCGATCTCGGATGTCCGCAGCGTGAAGACCTCACCGGGCTGGACGTCCCCCTCGAGCACCTCGAGGATCGCCTCGGTGGGGTACTCGACGTTGACCGTGCCCTCGTCGACGGTGACGCCGCCTCCGACACCCCAGAGAATATGGAAGTCCCAGGCGACCTCGGCGCCGACGTCGAAGGGTCGCGTGATGGCACCGGCGGGCCGGGCACCGATGCCGTTGATGCGCTTGATCGTGACGCCGAGGATCGACAGCGTCACGCCGTTGATGCACTGGCTGCGCGTCGGGGAGATGCATCGCCTGCCGATGGGAAAGCCGAAGTCATGGCAGTACTCGGCGCTGTCGCAACGTCGGACGGCCTCTTCCCAGATCTGCACCGCCCTGCTGTTGTCGAGCTCGACGTCGATGTGGCGGATCTGGCCCTTCGAGCCGATCTCTCCCTCGTCGAGGACGACGGCGCGGAAGGGCTTCGTCCTCTCGCCGCCCCGCGGGCCCCAGAGGCTCTGGCCGGAGGTGGCGAAGAAGAGCGGCTGGCGCACCGAGATCGTCTCGGCGCGGGTGACGGCCGGAAGGACGAGCGCGAGCACGAGCGCCGCGCTCGCGACGGCGGCGGACTCCCTGGTGCGGCGGTTCATGGGACTCTCCTGGATAGAGGTGGTTGCTCCGTCGAGCCCGGCGACGATCGCCTGCTGCTCTATCCAGGGACACGAGATCCGCGCACGAGGGCTGCAGAGAAAAAGCGCCGCGGCGGGCGATTCCTCTCTCAGCGTCCGCCGGCGGTCGCGGGAGCGGGCTTCCCGGGCGTGCCTTCCCGCGGCTTCCGCTGTTTTTCTCGCGGTCCCAGGCCGGTCTCCCGCGCCCACGCGTGCCACGCCGTCGAGAGGTTGTGGACCACCGCCGGATGGGTGTCGGCGATGTCGGCGGTCTCGGTGCGGTCGACCTCGAGGTCGTGCAGCTCCCACCGCTTGACGAGCTTGTCCCAGACCAGCTTCCAGCGCCCCTCGCGCACGGCGCGGTTGCCGGTGAACTCCCAGAAGAGCATGTCGTGGCCACGCCGGGCGCCGCCGCGGAGGATCGGAAGCAGACTGCGTCCCTCGCACGGCAGCACGTCGCGTCCGTCGAATGACGCCGGATACTCGACGCCGGCGAGCTCGCACAGCGTCGGCATGACGTCGATGATGTGGCCGATCTCGTCGGTGATCCGTCCGGCGGGGACGCGGCCCGGCCAGCGCGCGATCATCGGCGTGTTGATGCCGCCCTCGTGCATCCACGACTTGTACCGCCGGAACGGCGCGTTCTGGGCCCAGCCCCAGGCGGGGCCCACGGCGACGTAATCGTCGACCGGTCCCGGCCTGCGCTTCGACGGATCGCGTCCCCCGGGCTCCTCCGCGCAGCCGCCGTTGTCCGACAGGAACATCACCAGCGTGTCGTCGGCGATGCCGAGCTCGTCGAGGGTGCCGAGCAGCCGGCCGATGTTTCGGTCCATCGAGTGGACCATCGCCGCGTAGACGGCCATGCGGAGGTCCTCGAAGTCGTGGTCGGCGGTCTCCCAGTCGTAGGCACGCGAGTCGGTCGGCGAGAGGCGGTACCGCTTCTCGTCGATCAGTTCGAGCTCGAGCTGCCGCCGGTACCGCGCGCGGCGCATCGCCTCCCAGCCCTCGCGGTAGCGGCCGCGGAACCTCGCGATGTCCTCCGGCCTGGCGTGCAGCGGATAGTGCGGCGCGGTGTAGCAGACGTGCAGCAGGAAGCGATCCCCGCCGGCGGCGAAGCGTCGCATCGCGCCGATGGCGTGGTCGGTGAACGCATCGGTCGTGTAGTAGTCGTCGGGAAACTCGGTGACGGCCTCGAGGCCGTGCCCGAACCGGCGAACGCGGCCGCCCTTGTACTTCGGGTCCGGTCGCGAGGGGTCGAAGAAGTTGCAGCAGCCGTCGAGCAGGCCGTAGAACTCCTCGAACCCGCGACGGGCGGGGTGCGTGTCGTCGCCCGCGCCGAGATGCCACTTGCCGCTCAGCGCGGTGCGATAGCCGGCGGATCGCAGTACCTCGCCGATGGTCACCATGTTGCGCTGCAGCAGCCCGCCGCGTCGCCGGGGATAGAGCCCGGTGACGAGCGACGCGCGCGTCGTCGTGCACTTGGCGTTGTTGTAGAACTGCCGGAAGCGCAGTCCCTCCGCCGCGAGACGATCGAGATGGGGCGTGTCGATCTCGCCGCCGTAGCAGCCGAGGTCGGACCAGCCCATGTCGTCGCAGAGGATCAGCAGGACGTTCGGCCGATCCGCGGAGACATCGCCGGCCGGGCCGGCGATGCCAGCGAGCAACGCGATGTGGAGGATGTTCGTCATCGTGGGGTACCCTGGTGGCTCACGTCGGCCGAGACAGAACACGGAGACTACCAGAGGAGGCTGGAGATGGCCCGCAAGATCCTCGTCATCACGGGCGATGGAGGCGAGAGCTACGAGACGCTCTACGCCATCCACCGCTTTCAGGAAGCCGGCCTCGAGCCGGCCCTCGCCGCGCCGAGCAAGCGACGGCTCCATCTCGTCATGCACGACTTCGAGCCGGGCTGGGACACCTACGTCGAGCGCGTCGGCTACGGCGCCGAGTCGCAGCTCACCTTCAACGAGGTCGACGTCGCCGAGTACGACGCCGTCCTCCTCCTCGGCGGCCGCGCGCCGGAGTACCTGCGAAACGACCCGCGCGTCATCGAGATCATCCGCGAGTTCCGCGCACGCGAGAAATGGATCTTCGCCATCTGCCACGGCATCCAGATCCTCGTCAGCGCCGGCCTGGCGGAGGGCGCGCGCCTGACGGCGTACGAGCACATCCGCTACGAGATCGAATCGAACGGCGGCACCTTCGAGACCGACCAGGCGGTCCGGGACGGCAGAATCGTCACGGCGCAAACGTGGCAGTCGCATCCCGAGTTCTACCGAGAGATCTTTGGATGCCTCGGTGAACGTTAGCAAGGGATCCCGGGCCCGGCCCCGGCCCCGGTCCCGGCCCCGAACTCGCCGCCACTCTCGAAATCCGACGCAACTCCGGAGTTCTGTTTCTCGCTCGGAGAAAGCGGACGGGAACGCAGATTACGCAGATTACGCAGATTGACGCAGATTGACGCAGATTGGTGAAAAGGCTTCGAGCGTCACTCGACGAACCACCGTGCCGTGGGATATCGGCATCGGATCTCGGAATCGGAATCGGAGTCGGTATCGGAGTCGGGGTCGGCGTCGGTATCGGACCTCGGACTCGGATTTCTGTTCTCTGTCTCGGCCTCGGACTCCGACAGCCCGGCCCCGACGTCGACCGGCTTGCTGACCACGAGGGCCTTCGGGACCGGGTCCGGGACCGGGTCCGGGTCCGGATCCGAGGACGAGGACGAGGACGAGCCCGAAGGTTCATCGCGTCATCCCGAACCACCACCCAAACACCTTCCTCACCATCGGCGTCACCCGTCCCTTGTTATACAGATCGGCCGCCGCCCGGATCGCCTCGGCCTGGGTGGGGTAGGGGTGGATGACGTTCGAGATCTTGCCGAGCTTGATCTTGTTGACCATCGCCAGGGTGAGCTCGCTGATCATCTCGCCCGCGTGGCGGGCGACGATCGTCGCGCCGACGATGTGGCCCTTGCCCTTGCGGACGTGGATCTTGACGAAACCGTCCTCCTCGCCGTCGGCGAGCGCCCGGTCGACCTCGGCGAGCGGCTTGACGATGGTGTCGATGGCGATGCCGCGCTCGGCGGCGTCGTGCTCGTACATGCCGACGTGTGCGACCTCGGGGTCGGTGTAGGTGCACCAGGGCATTGTCAGCGCGCTCAGGCGCTTCTTCGGCAGGAAGGGGAAGAGGGCGTTCTGGATGACGATCCTCGCGGCGAAGTCGGCGGCGTGGGTGAATTTCCACCGCATGCAGATGTCGCCGGCGGCGAAGATCCGTCGATTCGACGTCCGCAGGTTGTCGTCGACCGAGACGCCGTACTTGTCGTAGTTGACGCCCGCCTCGTCGAGACCGAGCCCGTCGACGTTCGGCGCGCGTCCGGCGCCGACCAGGATCTCGTCGACCTCGACGCGCTTCTGTCGGCCACCGACGGTGTAGTGGATCGTCCTGGCGCCGCTCTCCGCGACCACCCTGTCGATCCGGGCCTCGAGCGCCAGCTCGATTCCCTCCTCGACGAAGCGCCGCTGGACGATCTCCGCCGCGTCCCCGTCCTCGCGCTCGAGGATGTGCGGCTTGTCCTGGAAGAGCGTCACCTTCGCGCCGAAGCGCCGGAACGCCTGGGCCAGCTCGCAGCCGATCGGTCCTCCGCCGATGACGGCGAGCCGCGCGGGAAGCTCGGTCAGCGAGAAGACGGTCTCGTTGGTGAGGTAGCCCGCCTCCTCGAGACCCTGGATCGGCAGCCTGGCGGCTCGCGCGCCGGTCGTGATCACCGCCTTGTTGAAACGGATCGTCCGGCCGTCGACCTCGATCGTCCGCGGGCCGGTGAAGCGCGCCGCGCCGAGGTAGACGTCGACGCCGAGGTCGCGGAACCGGCTCGCCGAGTCGTGGTGCGAGATGCGCGAGCGGATGCGCCGCATGCGCTCCATGATGGCCGGGAAGTCGACGTCGACGTCGCCGTTGATCGACACGCCGAACGCCGCTCCGTCGCGCGCGTCGGCCACCGCCCTCGAGGCGCGGATCAGGCACTTCGACGGCACGCAGCCGACGTTGAGGCAGTCGCCGCCCATCAGGTGTTTCTCGATCAGCGCGGCGCGAGCGCCGAGACCCGCCGACGCGGCCGAGCTCACCAGCCCCGCCGTGCCCGCGCCGATGGCGACGAGGTGGTAGCGTCCCGACGGCTGCGGATTGACCCACGCCGGCGGGTGGACGTTCTCGACGAGCTCCCGGTTGTGCTCGTCCATCGGCGGCACGGTGATCGTGCCGGCTTCGTCAGCTAGGCTCCGTGACGGGTCCATGCGTCTCTCCGCTTTCCTCGATATCGGTGTCGACCTTCTTCGTCAGCGCCTTGCGCGCGACGCGGGTCACGAACACGGTCACGACAATGGTGACGGCGAGGCCGACCCAGAAGAGGACCGTCTCGCCGGCGTGCTTCTCGCGCTCCGCGCCGAGGGTCGCCAGGTCGCCCGCCGCCTTGCCGAGATAGACGTACATGATCGTGCCCGGCAGCATGCCGATCCACGAACTCAAGAAATAGGCCCAGAAGGACACCCTCGTGAGCCCGTACGCGTAGTTGAGCAGGTTGAAGGGAAAGACCGGGGAGAGGCGCGTCAGCAGCACGATCTTCCACCCCTCCCGGCCGACCGCTTCATCGATCGCGCTGAACTTCTCGCTCCCCTCGATCCTCTTGCTCACCCAGCCCCGCGCGAAGTAGCGGCCGATCAGGAACGCGCAGGACGCGCCGGTGATCGAGGCGATCGACACATCGACCGTGCCGAGTCCGAGGCCGAACAGGGCTCCCGCCGCCATGGTGATGATCAGGCCGGGGACGAAGAGGACGGTGGCGAGGACGTAGATCCCGATGAAGACGACGTGGGCGACGGCGCCGAGCTCTTTGACCTTCTGCAGGAGTTCGAGTAGTTGTTTATCCAGCTCGAACACCCTGGCGAGGACGAAGAGCGCGACCACGACAAGGAGGACAACGATGGGCTTCCACGGGATTCGTTTCATGATTCACACGATGGTCTCTCGAATCCGTCGGCTGCGGTCAGGTGGGCTCTACCCTGCGCCCCCGGTGAGTAGATCGGTGACCGGGTGGGTTCGCCATTCACATGTCGGAGAGACTAACGTTGCGCGATCCGGAGTGATTCCCGGAATCCTGGTTTTCCTTCTTGTTCTCGGCCTCGCCGGCTGCCGGCGCGGCGTCCTCGCGCCCGACCTCGGCGGCATCTACAATCGTTCCGCCCAGTACCACGACGCGTACCGAAACCCCGTGATCGTCATACCGGGCATCCTCGGCTCAAGGCTGGTCGAACCGGAAACTGGCAGGGTCGTCTGGGGCGCGTTCGGCGGCCGTGGCGTCAACCCTCACGACCCGGAGGGAGCTCGTCTCACCGCTCTTCCGATGGAGTATCAGAAGCCCCTCCGGGAGCTCGTCGACGACGTGGCGGCGGACGGCGTGCTCGACAGTCTCGAGATCAGTCTCCTCGGTTTGCCGCTCCAGCTCAAGGCCTACGCCCACATCCTCGCATCGCTCGGCGCCGGCGGGTATCGCGACGAGTCGCTCGGCATCTCCGGCGCGATCGACTACGGCGACGAGCACTTCACGTGCTTCCAGTTCGCTTACGACTGGCGGCGCGACAACATCGAAAACGCGAAGCGACTCAAGCAGTTCATCCTCGAGAAGCGCGAGCTGGTGCGGCGCGAGATCAAGCGGCGGTTCGGAATCGATCGCGACGACGTCAAGTTCGACATCATCGCCCACTCGATGGGCGGCCTGGTGACGCGCTGGCTCCTGCGCTACGGCGACGCCGACCTTCCGGAGGACGGTTCGCTGCCCGAGGTCACGTGGGAAGGCGCGCAGTACATCGACCGGACGATCCTCGTCGGGACGCCGAACGCCGGATCGGTCCACGCCGTCATCCAGCTGATCGAGGGAATCCGCTTCGCGCCGATATTCCACAAGCACGAGGCGGCCGTGCTCGGGACGTTCCCGTCGATCTACCAGCTCTTCCCGCGAACGCGCCACGGCCCCCTGGTCGACGGCGCTGATCGCTCCAGGCGGCTCGACGTCTTCGACCCCGAGCTCTGGATCGAACGCGGCTGGGGGCTCGCCGATCCGCGGCAGGACCAGGTGCTCGAGCAACTGCTCGGGCCGCTCGATCCGGCGACTCGTCGCCAGATCGCCCTCGACCACCTCCGCAAGTGCCTCGACCGCGCGCGACGTTTCGCCGAGGCGCTCGACCGCGAGGCCGATCCGCCGCCGAACGTCGAGTACTCACTGATCGCCGGCGACGCCGTGCCGACGGCCGCGGTCGCCGAGGCGGGAGGCCGGGCACGCATCGCGGTCATCGACACGGGACCGGGCGACGGCACCGTCCTGAGAACGAGCGCCCTCCTCGACGAGCGCGTCGGCGGCGAGTGGGTGTATCACGTCAAGTCACCGATCCGGTGGAAGCAGGTGATGTTTCTCTTCTCGGACCATCTCGGGATGACGATGGATCCGGCGTTCACGGACAACGTGCTGTACACCTTGCTGGAGGACCCGCGGTAGGGCATCGGCATCGACCCCGTCCCCGTTCCCGTTCCCGTGCCCGAAAGCCTGCGGGCTGGTTTCCGTGCCCGACGTCGGGGCCGAGTTGTCGGAGTCCGAGGCCG
This sequence comes from Planctomycetota bacterium, assembly GCA_041569895.1. GTDB lineage: Bacteria > Planctomycetota > UBA8108 > UBA8108 > JACQVS01 > JBFFXF01. Next base: position 70,963 of record JBFFXF010000001.1, read on the forward strand.
ATACAGAGGGCCGAGACAGAGATCCGACTCCGATTCCGATTCCGATTCCGATTCCGACTCGGACTCCGATTCCGATCCCTCAATCTGCGTCAATCTGCGTCATCTGCGTAATCTGCGTTCCCGTTCTCTCTCTTCCTTTCCTGCGTTCGACGTCTTCCTGACTTCCTTCTGAATCCGTCGCAGGGTGTCGCCCGCGAAGTCGAGCAGCTGATCGGGTACGGGCACGGGCACGGGAACGGGCACGGGAACGGGAACGGGTACGGGTACGAGGCCGGGGGCCGACCCTACAGATCCAGCAACTCCAACAGCTGCTCCGCCGGCGTATACTCCGGCCTGATCTCCAGCGCCGCTCTCGCCGCCCGTCTCGCTTCCGGGAGGCGGCCGAGGTCCTTGAGGATGATGGCGCGGACGTACGGCGGGTCCGGTGAGCTCGGGTCGTGCTTCTCCGCCTGCTGGATCGCGTCGAGCGCCTTCTCGAGGTCGCCGAGGCGGTGTCGGCCGAGGGCGAGGTTGTACCACGCGCGCGCGAAGTCGGGGGCGAGTCGCGTGGCTTCCTCGAAGCGCTCGAGGGCGCGGTCGAGCCGGCCGATCTCGTTGAGCGCGAGACCGAGCTTGTAGTGGTTGACCGGATCGAGCGGCGCCAGTCGGACCGCCTCGCTGAGCTGGTACGCCGCCTCGCGCGGCTCGCCGACCATGCTCAGGCAGACGGCGTAGGCCTCGCGGAGCGGCGCCGAGTTGGCGTCCCACTGGACGGCGCGCGCGAAGTAGGGGAGCGCGGCGCGGGGGAATCCACGCTCGAGGTTGAAGACGCCGAGCTGCATCGCACCGGCCGGCTGGTCGGCGTTGTGCTTGAGCATCGTCCAGAGGTCGCTGCCGGCGCGCGAGCCCGGGTCGACGGTGCGCCGGAGCGTCCACGCCGCCGCGACGCGCACCATGCGCACGGGGTCGTCGAGAAGACGGCGGACGGCGGCCTCGACCTCCCGGCCGCGGTCGATCGCCAGGTTCACGACGGAGTCGAGGGCCTGGGCCGCCATGCCGCGCACGAGCGGCTTCTCGTCCCGGGTGAGCTCGACCAGCACGGCGTGCGTCCGCGGATCCTCGGGCCAGAGCTTCAGCAACCCGCCCATCACCGCGCGCCAGAAGAAGTGCTTTTCCTCGCGCACGATCATCAAGAGACGCTCGAGCGCGTCCGCGCTCCCGGAGCGCGCATCCGCGATGACCCTCGTGCGCGCCCGCGTGTGGCGCTCCATGCGCGGTCCGTACCACCGGTCGACCGCCTCGATCGCCCAGTCGACCGACCGATCCGTGTGGCAGCGGTTGCACGCGTTCGGAATGCCGTGCTCGCGCGTCATCAGCGGGTCGGGAATGGTGAAGCCGTGATCCCGCCGCGGGTGTCGCTGCATGTAGGTCGTCAGCGGCATGTGACAGTCGACACAGTTTCCGCCGGGCGTGCCCGGCTCGTGGTGGCTGTGCGGACCCGGGTCGATCTTGCCCTTGTGACACTGGAGGCAGAGCGCGTTGCCTTCGAACTTCGTCTTGGCCGAGTGCGGATCGTGACAGTTGATGCAGCGAACGCCCTCGTTGTGCATGCGGCTGCCGAGGAACGACACGAACTCGAAGTCCTCCTCGCGGACCTGGCCGTCGGGATAGTACGTGTCGCGCTCGTCGGGGATCACCGGGCTGAAGTGCTCCAGGTACTCGTCGCCCGGATTGAACTGTCCGGTGAGCTCCTGCCGCCGCGAGTGGCACGACCCGCACATCGGAAGGATGTGACCGGTGGCCAGTCGAAAGAGCCCCGGGTCGTTGCGCTCGCCGGGATGCGCCCGCTGCCACTCGACGTGCTCGCGCAGCGGGCCGTGGCACGCCTCGCACCCGACGCCCATCTCGGCGACCCTGGTGTCGTACGTGTCCGTGTGCTCGTCGTAGCGCTTCAGGAGCCGCGTGTTGTGGCACCCGCCGCACATCGAGTTCCAGGTCATGCCGCGTCCGCTCCAGTGTCCCCACTCGCCGGGCCGCCGGTCCTCGTCGCCGTAGACGTTGAACCACTCGGCGCGCGCGGGGTCCCAGGCGAGCTCGGTCGCCTGGTAGCGGCCGCCCTCGACCGGGACGAGGAACTGGTAGAGCGGCGACACGCCGAAGACGCGCTCGACCGGGTACGCCTTCTTGACGCCCTCCCCGCCGAGCGTCTCGACGACCGGCCGCCCGTCGACCAGGCGCGCCGTCGACGTCTGCGTCCCGTGGCGGATCTCGCGCGGAGGATCGAACGCGACCGCGTCACGCTCGAGCTCGATGGGGCGCTCGGCGAGGCGGTGGTGCGACGTCTCCCAGCGCTGGTACTCGGCCTGGTGGCACTCCCCGCAGGTCTCCGACCCCGCGTACTGCGAGAGGATCTCGGCGAAGGAGTCGTCCCGGGGGGCGGGCTGCGACGCCTTTCCCGCGAGGTCGGCTTCCGGTGGCCCACGGCGCGGCGGCTCGTCTCCGCCGTTGCCGCGCAGCGCGATCACGACGGCGAGAGTGCCGATCGCCACCAGGAACCCGAGGGCCGCCAGTGTGGTCCTGCTCATGCCGTGCGTGTGGCTCTGCCTCCAAAGGCCTCTTGATATCGCGTGCAGAGACGCGATGATCAGCTCGGCGCCGGTGCGACGCAGACTGCAAGTATGGGGCGAGACGGGCGAAATTCAAAGGAGGAGCGATGGACGCCGCCGCCGGGGAGTTCGCGATCGGTCTCGTGCAGATGACGTGCGGACCGGACGTCGACGACAACCTCCGCCGGGCGCTCGCCGTCGCCCGCGACGCGGCGGGCCGGGGCGCGCAGGTGATCTGCCTCCAGGAGCTCTTCCGGTCGCCGTACTTCTGCCAGACCGAGGACCAGAGCCGCTTCGATCTCGCCGAGCCCGTCCCGGGCCCGTCGACGGCGGCGTTCAGCGAGCTGGCGCGCGAGCTCGAGGTCGTCTGCGTCGTGCCGGTCTTCGAGCGCCGCGCGCCCGGCGTCTACCACAACTCGGCGGCCGTGATCGACGCCGACGGCGAGATCCTCGGGCGCTACCGCAAGACGCACATTCCCGATGACCCGCTCTACCACGAGAAGTTCTACTTCACGCCCGGCGACCTCGGCTATCGCACGTTCGCGACGCGCCACGCGCGCGTCGGCGTGCTGATCTGCTGGGACCAGTGGTACCCCGAGGCGGCGCGGCTGACGGCGCTCTCCGGCGCCGAGGTGATCTTCTACCCGACGGCGATCGGCTGGATCGCCGAGGACCGAGACACCGAGGGCCCGGCGCAGCTCGACGCGTGGAAGACGATCCAGCGCGGGCACGCCATCGCCAACGGCGTCTTCGTCGCGGCGGTCAACCGCGTCGGGCACGAGGGGGATGCCGACGGCGGCATCGAGTTCTGGGGTCACTCCTTCGTCGCGGACCCGAGGGGAGTGGTCATCGCGGAGGCGTCCGGCGACGACGAGGAGGTGCTGGTCGCCACCTGTCGCCGCTCCGCCATCGAGGACTTCCGCCGCGGCTGGCCGTTCCTGCGCGACCGGCGCATCGACACGTACGGCGGTCTCACCAGCCGACTCCTGGACGAGACGGAGAATGCGAGGAGATGAGCGCTCCCTCCCGTACACGTCCCCGTTCCCGTCCCCGTCCCCGACACCCCGAAATCGGCCTCGTGAACGGGCACGGCAATGGCTGCCGCCACGACCGCCTGATACCGCGTCCTCCCCACTGACCGGAGCAGTCCCGTTGGCGTCGCACTCCTCCGAGCACCGATTTCCCGCCGAGTGGGAGCCGCACGGGGCGACGTGGATCGCCTGGCCCCACCATCGCCCCGACTGGGAGGAGAAGATGGAGGCGGTGCAGTGGGACTACGTCGAGATCGTCCGGCACCTCGCTCGCGGCGAGGAGGTGGACATCCTCGTCCAGGATCGCGACCTCGAGGAGCGAGCGCGGACGATGCTGCGGCTCGGCGGCGTCGCGCTCGAGCGCGTCCTGTTCCACGCCGTTCCGACCGACCGCGGGTGGCTGCGCGACTCGGGGCCGATCATCGTCCGTCGCGGCGCGGAGGAGCGCGTGGCGCTCGACTGGCGCTTCAACGGCTGGGCGCGCTACGACAACTGGAAGCTCGACGACCGCGTCGCGTCGCGCATCGCGTCGATTCGCGGGCTGGAATGCGTCGAGCCGGTCATCGAGCAGAGGGGCACGCGCCGTCGCGTCGTGCTCGAGGGCGGGGCGATCGACGTCGACGGCGAGGGCACGCTCTTGACGACCGAGGAGTGCCTCCTCGACGGCGTCCAGGCGCGCAACCCGGGCGTCTCGCGCGACGAGCTCGAGCGCGTCTTCCGGGACTACCTCGGCGTTCAGAAGACGATCTGGCTCGGGCGCGGCATCGCGGGCGACGACACGCACGGCCACGTCGACGACATCGCCCGCTTCGTCGCTCCCGCCACCGTCGTCGCGGTCTTCGAGGAGGACACCCGCGACGAGAATCACGAGCCGCTCGTCGAGAACCTCGAGCGCCTCGAGCGCGCCACGGACGCGCGGGGACGGCGACTGCGGGTCGTGCGCCTGCCGATGCCGCGACCGCGCTTCTTCGACGACGAGCGGCTGCCCGCGAGTTACGCCAACTTCTACATCGCCGATCACGCGGTGCTCGTGCCGACGTTCAACGACCCCGCCGACCGCGTCGCCCTCGACACGATCGCCGGGCTCTTCCCGTCGCGCGAGGTGGTCGGAATCCATGCCCTCAACCTGGTCGTCGGCCAGGGAACGCTTCACTGCCTGACGCAGCAGGAGCCGGCGTGAGCAGCGAGCCCTGGTTTTTTTCTCGCAGGAAGCGAGAAAAAAATCAGGGCTCGCTTTGAAGAAGCGAAGCTTTGCTGTACCCGCATGGCTTGCATGAAAAAAATGTCCCAGTGCCACCTCACGATTGGCAAAAGAAAAGGAGCACGGAGATCATTCCTGTGGAGAGTCAGCGTGTTTTCTTTTACAGCAAAGGCCGGAGAAAAAATCCGGGCTAAATTCAGGCTCTCGCCGGCGAGTCGACGTCGAGGTGAGGAGCGAGGCGCGGGACGCGGCGTGTACGCGGCGGCCGCCGATCTGGTATGTTGGGGTGTTTCATGCGGCCCCACGAACTCACCCTCAAGCAGTCGGTCGATGCCATCCGGGAGCGCAAGCTGACCGCCGTCGAGCTCGCGCGCGGTCTGGTCGATCGTCAGCGGGCGGTGGATGGAAAGATCCACGCTCTGGCGCACGTCGACGCCGATCGCCTCCTCGAGGAGGCCGAGCGTGTCGACCGGCGCATCGCGGCGGTCGAGCCGATCGGCGCTCTCGCCGGCGTGCCGATCGGTGTCAAGGACATCTACGACTGCGCCGGCCTGCCGACGGGGAACGGAGTGCACGACGCGGAACCATGCATCGCCGAGACGACCGCGCCGTCCGTCGAGCGACTGACGTCGGCCGGCGCGCTCGTCTTCGGCAAGACGGTGACCACCGATCGCGCCTTCCTCGATCCCGGCCCGACGTGCAACCCGTGGAACGTGGCGCACACGCCGGGCGGGTCGAGCAGCGGATCGGCGGCGGGCGTCGCGGCGCGGATCTTTCCCGCCGCGCTCGGCACGCAGACCGCGGGCTCGGTGATCCGGCCGGCGGCGTTCTGCGGTCTCATCGGCATGACTGTGTCTCGCGGGCGCATCCCGATGGACGGCATCCTGCCGCTGGCGCCGAGCTACGACACCGTCGGCTTCTTCGTGCGATCCGTCGACGACGCCGAGCTGCTGCTGGCTGCGTGGTGCCACGGCGACGGACACGGTCCTCGCGTCGACAGGCTGCCGCTCCCTCCGCTCCAGCGCCCCGTCTTCCTCGGATTCGCCAGGCGCGGGTTTCTCGATCGCGTCGAGGACGCCACGGCGCACCACGCGCTCCAGGTGACGAAACGCCTGCTGCAGAAGGGCGCCATCGTGCACGTGCTCCGCATGCCGGAGCGCTTCGATCGCTTCGAGGAGTTCCACCGGCCGATCATGGCGTACGAGGCGGCGCGCGTCCACCGCGCCGAGTTCGAGGCGCGTCCGTCGTCCTTCGGGCCGAAGCTCTCGGCGCTCATCGAGCAGGGTCTCCGGATCGGCGATGACGAGTACCGCGCCTTCGTCGGCGAGCTCGACGCGTTCCGCGAGGAGATGCTCGCGCGCATTCACGAGGTCGACGCCATCGTCCTGCCGTCCGCTGCCGGTGGAGCGCCGCACGGGTTCGAATCGACCGGCGACCCGATCTGCAACGCGCCGTGGACCGCCATCGGATTTCCGGCGATCACCGTCCCGAGCGGATTCGACGAGGACGGCCTGCCGCTCGGGCTGCAGATCGTCGGCAAGCCGATGGGCGAGCGCTTCCTGCTCCGCATGGCGCGGCTGTGCGTCGAGGCGATCGGCCACGGCTGCCCGGTTCCGGAGTTGTGATCGGATGGGGGGGATGGTGGGGACGGGGCGATACGCCGACATGAATCGACACCGATTCCGACACCGATTCCGATTCCGACACCGACTCCGAGATCCGATTCCGATGACCGATGCCGATGCCGATTCCGAGATCCGATTCCGACATCCGGAGGTCCGAGATCTGATCCGATCTCTTCCTGCCTTCCTGCTTTCCTGCCTTCCTTGCCGTGCTCTGCCGTCAGGATGTCGCCGGCGGAGTCGAGCGATCTTTTCGGGCACGGGCACGGGAATGGGTTCTTCGCAGCGTCAGGGATGAACGCTCTCGATTACGCCACGATCATCGTCTATCTCGCCGCCATTCTCGGTCTCGGCTTCTGGCTCGGGCGGCGGATCCGGTCGGGGAAGGACTTCTTCCTCGGCGGGCGCTCGCTGCCGTGGTGGGCGATCGGCATGTCGCTCGTCGTCTCCGACATCGGCGCCAAGGACATCGTCGGCCTCGCCCAGGACGCCTACAAGCACGGCTGGGTGATGGCGAACTGGGACTGGATCGGGTGCATCCCCGCGATGCTCCTCGCTGGCCTCGTCTTCGTGCCGTACTTCTGGGCCGGCGGCTTCTACACCGTGCCGGAGTACTTCGGGCGGCGTTACAACGAGGCCGTCCAGGTGATCGCGACGCTCGTCTGGGGGCTGTTCATCGGCGGCAACATAGCGGTGATCTTCTCGGCGTCGAACGAGGTCATCGTGACCATGCTCGGCCTCGATGACTATCGCGTCGCCGTGCTCATCGCGTCGGCGGCCTTCGTCGGTCTCTACACGTACTTCGGCGGGCTCGCCGCGGTCGTCTACACCGACGTCATCCAGTGCGTCCTCATGATCGCCGGCATGGCGACCGTTCTGTGGCTCGCCTGGCAGCACCCATCGGTCGGCGGCTGGGAGGGGCTCGAGGCCTCGGTCAGCGCCACGCATCCCGACCACTTCCGCCTCTTCCACCCGCCGGAGAATCCGTCGTCCTTCACGATGTTCTCGATCGTGTTCGGCCTCGGCGTGGTGCTCGGTCCGGCGTACTGGATCGGCAACCAGGTGATCGTCCAGCGCGTGCTCGGCGCGCGCAGCCTGCGCGACGCGCGCAACGGCGTCTTCTTCGGCGCGCTCATCAAGACGGTCTTTCCGGTGCTGCTCGTGCTTCCCGGCATCCTGGCGATCGCGATCATCCCCGAGACGCTCACCACCGACGAGGAGACCAAGCAGGTGTTCCCGCGTCTCGTCCGTGACCTCCTCCCCGGCGGTTTCCGCGGCGTCGTCTTCGCCGCCATGGTCGCGGGCATGATGGGGAACCTCGACAGCTACCTGAACTCGGCCTCGACGCTCTGGACGAAGGACATCATCCGCCGGTACTTCCTGCGAGACCCGGCGACGCGGGACCCGGGCGACGTGGAGCCAGCCGTGCCGCCCGGCGCGACCGACGATGACGATGCCGGTCGGCTCGACCTGCGCGTCGGTCGCGTGCTGACGGTGCTCTTCCTGATCACCGGCGTGTCGCTGGCGCCGTTCATCGAGAACATTTTCAAGACCATGCAGTGGATGCTCTCGATGTTCCAGGGGCCGGCGCTCGCGCTGCTCCTCTTCGGGCTCTTCTGGCGGCGCGCGACGCCGGCGGGCGGGCTCGCGGGGATGGTCGTCGGACTGGCGTCGTCGATCGCGCTCGATGCGTACGCGGAGGCGATCTTCGGCTGGAAGGAGCCCTTCCTCCACGTGGCGTGGTGGTCGTTCGTGGCCTCGTGCGTCGCGGTGGTCGCCGTCAGCCTGATGACGCGTCCGCATCCCGAGGAGCGTCTGCGCGGACTGGTCTTCGGGACGAAGCCGGGATCGAACCGGGACGAGGGTCGATGACCGACGCGCGTTCCGATCCCCTGGTGGTCGTCGACTGGGGCACGACGCGGCTGCGGCTGTGGCTGGTCGATTCGCGGGCCGCGCCCGGCGACCGGCTGCCGGCCGTCGAGAGCGAGCGCGGCATCGCGACGGTCTCGCCCGGCGAGCACCGCGAGGTGTTCCTCGACGCGCTCGCGTCGCTGCTCGACGGTCGGCGTGTCCGCGACACGCTCGACGTCTACCTCGCCGGCATGATCACCTCGACGCTCGGCTGGTACGGGACACCGTACGTCGAGGTGCCGGTCGGGCCGCGCGATCTGCTCGATGCCGTGCGCCACGAGACCATCGAGCCCGGCGCCGTGCCCGCAATCGACGCCGCGATCGGCATCCGGCTGCACTTCTTTCCCGGCGCCCGCACGCGGGAGGACGTCATGCGCGGCGAGGAGGTGGAGGTGTTCGGGTGTCTGGCGGCCGCCGGCGCGAGGCGCGGCGAGGTGGTGGTGGCGCTGCCCGGGACGCACTCGAAGTGGATCGAATGTCGCGACGGCCGCGTCGCCGACTTCACCACCGTGCCATCCGGGGACGTCCACGCCGCGCTCCACCGCGAGAGCCTCTTCGCGCGCACGCTTCCTTTGCGACCGGTCGCGGTCGAGGGGGACCTCCTGGCTCTCTTCGATCGCGGCGTCGCGACGGCGCTCGAGATCGGTCCGCTGTCGGCGATCTTCAGGACGCGCTCGCTCTCGGTGCTCGAGGGACTGCCGCCCGAGCAGTGCTCGGCGTATCTCTCCGGCGTGCTCGTCGGCGGCGAGGTCGCGGAGCGCCTGCGCTCGACGGGCGATCGGGGCATCATCGTCGGCGGCGCCCCGGGACTGCGCTCGATCTACACGCGAGCGATCCGCGCCGTCGCACCGCGTCGCGACGTGACCGAGACCGACGCGGGAATCCTCGGCGGCATCCTCGGCCTGCTCGACATGGGGTGATCGGCTTCGAGAATTTCCCGGGAGGTCGCAAACGCGGTCGAGAAACGAGAGCGCCTCCAGTTCGGGACCGGGACCGGGTCCGGGTCCGGGTCCGGGTCCGGGAAGCAAACCGGGTTTTTTACGACGTTCGGGTCATCGTCTCTCCGTCTCCGCCCGCGACAGTGAAGGACTTCCTTCACCCGTTGGGACCGGTTAGTCTGGTGGATTCGAGACGCATGAATTCCGAGGAGACGCGCCCATGGCAGTGAAACCCATCCCCGAGGGCTACCACACGGTCACTCCGTATCTGCTCGTCAAGGACGCCAACGCCGCCATCGAGTTCTACCGGCAGGCGTTCGGGGCCGAGGAGCTGATGCGCATGGAACACGGCGACAGGGTCGGGCACGCCGAGATCCAGATCGGCGACTCGCGGATCATGCTGGCCGACGAGGTGCCCGAGATGGGGTTCCGCAGTCCCGACTCGCTCGGCGGGTCGCCGGTGAGCATCGTGCTCTACGTCGAGGACGTCGACGCCGTCTTCTCGCGTTCGATCGACGCCGGGGGCCGGACCATCAAGCCGCTCGCCGATCAGTTCTACGGCGACCGCTCCGGCACGTTCGTCGATCCGTTCGGCCACGTGTGGACCGTGGCGACGCACATCGAGGACGTCTCTCAGGAAGAGATGGAGCGGCGCATGAAGGCGATGGGGGATCAGGGCGGTCAGGACGGCGCGTGACGCGGCTCACCGGCGCCATGACGGCGGGAACAGGTCGCGGTACCTCTCGACGAGCTCGGCCGTGAGCCGCTCTGCGTCCTCGCGGAGCAGCAGGCGCCTCTCGACCAGCCGCTCGCACGCCGACGCGAACGCGCGCCGGTAGCTCTCGAGGCTCTCCCAGCGCTCCTCGATCGATCGCCTCGGGTCACCGCTCTCCCGTCGCTCCTCGCGCGTCTTCGGCAGCGGGAGGAACGAGCCCGCCAGGCTGGCGAGCATGTCCTCGGCGCCGACTTCGCGGCGGCGGAGGTTCCAGCCGGTGTAAGTGGCGAGCGGCGCGGCGACCTCGGGGGGGAGCAGCGTGCCGCGGTTGTTGCCGTCGGCGTCGCTCGCGGGCACGAGCACGGTGAAGTCCCCGAGAACGCGCGGCGGCAGCACGGTGATGATGCCGCGCGAGCGGAACTCCGGCCCGTGGTCGAGCTCGTGCGGCTGCTGGATCACCTCCGGATAGCGCACGCCGGGGAGCGCGGGGAAGCCGGTGCTGTCGCGATCCCACGGCACCAGCGTGCCGTCGTCGATGCGCGGGTGAATGCTCGGCGGCGGCGGCGTGCCATCGCGCGCCCACGCGTCGAGCGCGTCGAGCAGTGCGCGCAGGAACGGGCGGTAGTCGGCGGGGTTGGCGAGGTTCTGGGCCATCCCTCGCGACGGCGGCCAGCCGGCGGGACCGTGCTGCGTGCCGCCGAACGCGTAGATGCGCACCCGGTCGTGCTGCGGCGCATCGACGGCGCCGAGCGGGTCGGTGTGCACGAGCGATCCGGCGCGGTGCCAGTACTCCGCGGCGCTCTGCGTGTGCATGACGAACGGCAGCAGGCGCTCGTCCTCGCGAGCGGTGCGCAGGAGGATGCCGTCGGTCGCGCCGCTGAACGGGTTGTGGCTGGCGCCGTACGTGAACGGAAAGCGGTCCGCGGTGAACAGGTGGTCCTCGTGCTGCCCGTTGTGTCGATTCGGCTGGGCGAAGCGATGATTGAAAAAACCGAGCCCGGCGCCGGCGACGTGCGGGATGAGGCCGTCGAACACCCTGCGCCCGGACTCGTCGACGTTGAAGCCCAGGTGGAGCAGGTTCCTGAGAAAGCGGCCCGACTGCGAGACGCCGAACCCGTGCGCGCGCTCGATCGGCGATCGGCCATCGCGCGCCAGCGGGTTGCGGTCGCCGGTGTCGTGCTTCAGGAACGACACCAGGTCGCGGACCGCCGCGAAGCCGAGCCCCTGGACGATCGGTCCCTCGGCCTCGTAGATCAGCTCGTAGATGTATCCCGGACGGTATCCGCCCGCCACGTGCAGGCGGATCTCGGGAAGCGTGCCGCCGACGCCCTCGCTGGCCGTCGGCGTGTCGCCGATCTCGAGCCGCCACTGGCCGTGGGGGATCTCCACGCGCCGATCGGTCTCGCGCATGCGCCAGGTGAGCGTGGCGGTGCGCTCCCAGCCGGGCGCGGGCCGGTAGCTGCCGTGGTTCGAACGACGTGAGAGCGGCATCGAGTCGGCGGGTCCATCCGCGACGATCTCCTGTCGAACGCGGCCGCGGATCGCCTCGCCGCCATCGGTCGCGACCGGCGCCCGCAGCAGCAGGCGATGGTCTCCGGGCAACAGCTCGCCGATCCATCCGCACCAGACGATCGTGTAGCCGCGCCGCAGCAGGAAGCCGTTCCCCGCGTGCCGCGCATCGCGCGGATTGTTCGATCCCGGCGCCGAGTTGAAGAACCGCAGCGCGAGCTTGCCGCCGCGGTTGTTGACGTCGTAGAGGAGCGCGCCGTTGCCACGGGTCGGATCGGACGGCGCCAGCAGGAAGAGATCCGCCTCGAACTCGACACGCCCGCGCGCGTTTCGAGGCGCGAGCTGGAGGTCGACGATCGGCTCGTTCCGCGGGTGCGCCGGGTCGACCTCGTGGCGCACGACGCCGCGGATCACCTCGTACGACCCGGCGTCGCCGAAAGCAGCGCCACCCGCGAACGGCGCCCGCTCCAGCACGTCGATCGAACGCACACCGCCGAGCAACGGCGAAGCGAGGAGCAGCGTCAGGGCGAGGATGCGGGGCATGGGATTCTCCGGAGGACTCAGTGTACAAGGAAGGCAGGAAACGGATCTATAAGGAAGGCAGGAAACTCAGGAAGGCAGGAAAAGAGCTCTGGCTCGAGGATGTCGGTGGAGGTCGAAGACGGAATCGCGACCCGACGGCATTCTCCGCTTTTACCACAGAGGCACAGAGGCACAGAGAACGCACAGAGAAGTCGCTCACGCTCTTCAGCGTTCTCGTCGTTCTGTCGCCCTCCGTGTCCCTACGCGGCGCTGCGCCAGCTCTCGCCGCGCCTCTGTGGTTCATCCCGTCACCAACTCGTGGTTTTCTGCTGCGTGACGTGATTCGCCGGCAAGCCCGTTTCCTGCCTTCCTGCTCTTCCTGATTTCCTCATGAATCGTCGGACGGAAACCCAACGCAGGCGGGACCGCCTCACGGTCGTGGGGAGGCCACCGTGTTGGGGTCCTGCTCCGGGGGCTGGAGGCGGAGGGCTCTTCCGGTGTAGGCGATGGCGCGGGTGATGTCGCCGAGCTCCTGCGCCGTCGTGGCCGCTGCGGCGTACGCCCGTGACGCGGCTGACTCCGCGTTGGCGACCCTCTCGCGGCTCGCTTCGAGCCGGGCGCGGTACCCGTCGACCGCATCGGCGTCCGTCGAGCGTCGCAGGCTCTTCAGCATCGCGTCGTGGTAGCGCACCGCGCACTCGCGGGCCAGGCGCGCCGTGTACTCCGCCGCGGCGGCGAAGTCCGCGTGGCGGCCCTCGCGCTGCCACTCCGACGCCCACTCGGGGAACGGACCCGGAGGCGTGGAGTCGCCGGGCGCCGTGGTGTCCGACTCGACCGGGGCGAGCACGTGCGTCCACGCGCCCTTGGTGACGATCTCCTCGAGGACGCGCTCGAACTCCGCTCGCGGCGCCGGTGGTTCGAGCGGCACGACGCCCGGTGGCCGCACCTCGAGTATGGTCCCGAGCGCCTGCGCGCGTCGCAGCGTCGCCGTCGCCCGTTCGCGGTAGTGCTCCGCCAGTCGATGACGCGCTTCCAGGTAGCCGCGTTCGAGCACCATGTTGCCGAGCTCCGGCGCTCCGGGAAGGTCGTCCGGCAGAAGACGGCCGCTCTCGTGGAAGTGGTCGAGCTGCGCCAGACGGACCGGAAGCACGACGTAGCGATAGCACGCCGATGCGGCGCGGAACCATGCGCGAGCCTCGGTCAGCCGCCCGCGTGACTCCGAGCGCACCGCCCGCGCCAGGAACCGCTGCGCGGGCTCCTCGAGCGGATCCGCGAGCGCCGGCGACGCTCCAAAGGAGAGCAACAGCGATGTGAGGAGACAGCCGATTCTCGTCATATGGCTGTTATCGACAGGCGCCGCCGGAACCGTGCCCGCTTTTCGAGCGGTGCGCCCGCGCTGACGGTTCTCCTCGGCCTCGTCGCGGCCCTCTGGTTGGTCGAGGTCGTCGACGCCTCGCTTCCGGTGAACCTCGACCGCTGGGGCATCCGGCCGCGCAGCCGGGACGGTCTCGTCGGCATCCTCGCCGCTCCGTTCCTCCACGATGGCTTCCATCATCTGGCGCTCAACACGCTGCCGCTCGTGGTGCTCGGCGCGCTCGTGGCCCTGCGCGGCCAGCGGGCGTTCCTGCGCATCTCGACGACCGTGGTGCTGACATCGGGCGCCGCGCTGTGGATTTTCGGGCGCGCCGCTTCGAACCACATCGGCGCGAGCGGCCTGGTCTTCGGTTACTTCGGCTTTCTCGTGACGCGCGTGCTCTTCGAGCGTCGTTTCGGAGTGCTCCTCGTCGCGGCGCTCACCGTCGCGCTCTACGGGACGGTGATCTTATCGGGTCTCATGCCCTCGTCCGCGCGCGTCTCGTGGGAAGGGCATCTCTGCGGACTGGTCGCGGGCTGCATCGCGGCGTGGGTGGAGCCGCCGTCGCCCTGAGCGGCGCGGGGGACGCATCAGGAGGGGGATGGTATTGATGAACGGGACCGCACGGTTCCCGGCGAGCTATCGGCCCTTCGACTCCCTCCACCATGGGACCGGAAAAGCAAAGCGACACGAAGAAGGCCTCCGGGGCGGGCTGCCTCTTCATCTTCGCGGTGCCGTTCGCGATCGGCGGCGTCGTCATGCTCGTCCTGACCGGCCGGGAGATCGCCTCCGTCAACCCGGACTGGGACGCCGCCTTCGTGTGGGGAGGCTGCGGTCTGGTCTTCAGTCTCATCGGCTGCGGCCTGATCTGGGCGTTCCGCCGGGTGAGCGCCATCGAGCGCGAGGCGCGCGAGCGTCGCGAGTGCCACCCCGATTCACCGTGGAATTGGCGAGAGGACTGGGCCGACGGCGTCCTTCGCTGCGAGACCACGCGCTCCCGTCGCGGCGCGTGGGTGCTCGCTGTTTTCTGGAACCTCGTGTCGCTGCCGCTCTGCTTCGCGTTGCCCGGTGAGCTCGAGAAGGGCAACTGGCTCATCCTCCTCGGGCTGATCTTTCCCCTCGTCGGAGTCGGTCTACTCGCGCGTGCCGTGCTGCTGACGCTCCGGCTGCGCAGATTCGGCGTGTCGCGTTTCCAGATGGGTGTCGTGCCGGCTCCCATCGGGGGACGGCTCGGCGGCGTCATCGAGGTCAGCGCGAAGCTCCAGCCCGAGGACGGGTTCCGGCTGCGCCTCACGTGTCTGCGGAAGTACCGTCGCGGAACGGGCGACGACCGTCGCACCGTCGAGAAGGTCCTCTGGCAGGACGAGCAGACGATGTCGCACGACCTCCTCGACCGCGACCCGCTCCGCACCGCGATCCCCGTCTCCTTCAGGATCCCCGAGGACGTCGCGCCGTCGGATGACACCGATCCGGACGACAAGACGATCTGGAGTCTGCGCGCCACCGCGTCGGTTCCCGGCCTCGATTACTGCGCGGTCTTCGAGGTGCCCGTCTTCCAGGTCGACGACAGCGCGGTCATCGCGGCGTCGGACGTCGATCCCGCCGAGAAGTACCGCCTGCAGGAGCCCGCCCACTGCCCCGGGCGGTCGAAGATCCGCGTCGAGCCCCAGCCCGACGGCGCCACCGAGGTCATCTTCCCCGCGGCCCGCAACCGCGGCGCGGCCCTCGGGCTCACCCTGTTCGTGGCGATGTTCGCGGGAGCGACGTGGCTCCAGGCGCATCTCGGCGCGCCGATGATCTTCCCGGTCGTCTTCGGCGGCTTCACGGCGCTCCTCGTCGTCTGCGCCGTCGAGCTCTGGCTCGGCGTGACGCGCGTCCGGCTCGAGCCCGATCGCGTCCTCGTCACCACGCGCACGCTCGGACTCGGCCGCACGCGGGAGCTCGCCGCCGACCAGATCCGCGAGGTGATCACGCGCATCGGCATGACGTCGGGACGCACCGTCTGGTACGACATCGAGATCCTCCCGCACGCCGGCCGCCGCCTCTGCGCCGGTCGCCACCTCCGCGACAAGCGCGAGGCGGAATGGCTCGCCGAGGAGTATCGGACGATGCTCGGTGTCGTTTCGATGGCGGAGGCGGAGGCGGAGACGGAGAAGGTGGGTGGGTGAGGAGCGCCGTTGCGGCCCTCGTCCTCGTTCCCGTTCCCGTTCCCGTTCCCGTGCCCGGTCCCGTGCCCGAAAACA
>JBFFXF010000002.1:0-63576 GCA_041569895.1 Planctomycetota bacterium
CTCGTAGGCGCGCACCGCCGCGAACTGGATCGGCGCCGACGTGGACGTATAGGTCTCGCTCGCGACCGCCGCCATCGCATCGAGAAGCCACCGCAGCGACGGGGGGAAGACGAAGCTGCCGAGCCGCCAGCCGCCGGCGCCGCACCACTTGCTGAGCCCGCCGCTGACGATGGTGCCCTCGGGATAGAACTGCGCGATGGAGGTGTGCCCGCCGGTGAAGTCGAGCTCTCCGTAGATCTCGTCGGACAGCAGGATCACCCGGTGCCGCCGGGCGATGGTCGCCATCTCCTCGAGTTCTGACCTCGAGTACGTCAGTCCAGTCGGGTTGCTCGGGTACGTGATGACGACGATTCGCGGCCGGTCCGGGTCGATCTTGCAGACGCGCGACAGTCGCGACGGCGTCAGCTTCCAGCCGGCCTCGCGCCGTGTCTGCACCTGGAAGACGCGGCGGCCGATGATGTTCGCCTGGGGGATGTAGGAGACCCACGCCGGGCTCGGGACCACGAGGTCGCCGTAGTAGACGAGCTGCAGCAGGAACATCAGCTCCTTCGAGCCCGGGCCGACCAGCACGTCGTCCGCCGTCGCGGGGAGCCCCTGCGTCGTCCGGTAATACGACGCCACGGCCTCGCGCAGCGCGTCGAGCCCGCGGACCGGCAGGTAGTCCTTCTGGTGCGCGTTCTCTCGCAGCGCCGCGACGACCGGCTCCGGCACCGGGAAGGGCGACTGCCCGAGCCCGAGACGGAACACCTCACGCCCGCTGCGCAGGAGCTCCGAGCAGCGCTGCTGGATGCTGATGGTGGCCGAGGACGCCATGCCCCGGACGTTGAGGTTGAGCTGCACGCTCGGCATGAGATGGACGTGCTCGACGTCGCTCTCGGCAGTCTCCGGCGTCGTCTCCTTCGACGTGGCCTTCTCCGGTGTGCTCGTCCCGTGCAGGCTCATCCGCGGTGGCGGGCTCTTGGACATGTCCATGCGAGTCATTGTAGCGCGCAGACGCCATCCTTCATCCTCGGCCTGGAACAACGACATCCGGAGCCCTTTCGACGTGTCCGTACCCGTCCCCGTCCCCGTCCCCGTACCCGTGCCCGTGCCCGTGCCCGAAAGGTTACTCGACTTCGCCGGAGAAGAGAACGGGAACGCAGATGACGCAGATTGCGCAGATTACGCAGATCCACGAAGGCCTGGTCGCTGACTCCCTCTGATCTCCGATCTCCGATCTCGGGTCTCGGGTCTCTGATCTCGGGTCTCGGGTCTCTGATCTCGGAATCGGACGTCGGTATCGGAATCGGAATCGGACATCGGACTCCGAGTCGGAATCGGCATCGGACATCGGAGTCGGAATCGGTATCGGAGTCGGTCATCGGACTCCGCAACCAGAGCCTTCGAGGACGAGGACGAGAACGGGTTTTAACCGACGGCAGTCCCCCTCCCCCGGGGCCGCCGCCGGCCGTCGAGCTGCACCTGTCGCTACTCGGCGCAGGGTCCGCCGCCGCCGAAGCTCGGTGCCTCGACGACGTCCGGGCAGTCCTCGACGAGGATGCACGCGGGCTCGCCGTCGACCGCGGTCGGGTGCGGCGCCTGGCCGAGGAAGAGCCAGCCGAGCTCCGCGATGCCGTCGGAGATGTCGACCTGCCCGTCGCCGTTCCAGTCGAAGAGCGTGACGTTCGCCGGGTGGCTCACGGAGCCGTCGCCGCAGGGCAGCTCGACCGGGTTGCCGAGGAAGAGGAACCCGAAGAGACAGACCGCGTCGGAGATGTCGACGAGGCCGTCCTGGTTGCAGTCACCGCCGACCTGTCGGCCTCCCGGCGGCGGGGTCGGGTTGCCGGTGACGCGGACGTTGTCGACCGCCCACCACCAGTCGTCCTGTCCAACCCAGTGGAACGCGAAGACGACGCTCGACTGGCCGGCCGCGGTCGGGACCCGGAAGACGCGCCGTGCGAAGAACGGCTCCTCGCCGGTGTCGACGAGGGCGCCGGTCCGGTAGGAGAAGATCGGGTCGAGGTAGGTCTCGCCGCCGTCGATGCTGACCAGCACCTCCTGGACGTCGCCGCTGACGACGGTCTCCGAGTCCCAGTGGAAGAAGACCTCCGACGCGCCGGAGAGGTCGAGCTCGGGCGTCACCAGCCACTCGTCCTCGCGCGGGTCCGGGTTGGCGTCCGACTCGAGGATCGCGAAGCCGAGCGACGGCAGGATCTGCCCGCGGATCTCGCCGGCGCGGAAGTTCTCGCTGTGGATGTTGACGTAGAGGTCCCCCGCCAGCAGGGAGGCCACGTCGACGTCGGCGACCGTGATGGTGCCGATCTTCGGACTGCCGGCAGGCAGGGGGTAGAGCACCGGCCCCGGCGTCCCGGCGGGTGCGCGGTGAATGTGCGCGTTGCTCTCCGGAGACGAGAGCCCCTCGAAGGTGATCTCGTAGGAGAGCTCGTTGGTGTCGGGATCGAAGATGAATCGCGCTTTGCCGGTGGCGTCGGTCTCGACCGGATCCGGAGCCTCCTGCGCGCCGTCGAGCACCGCGCCGAAGAGGTCGCCGCCGCGGCCGTGCTCGAGCCGGTTGACGGCGCGCTGGTCGACCTGCCCGCGGACGAAGCGCGTGGCCTTGTCGACCGTGCTCCACGTCTCCGCGCCGGTGTTCGGCGGATCCGCGAGGGAGACGGCGGTCATCGCGCCGAGTCCGGTGTCGAACGATTCCTCGAAGAAGGTGATCTCGCCACCGGAGGGCGGCGCCACGTCATCGACGATGATGTTGTCGACGCCGATGAACCAGTCGAAGTCGGGCTCGAAGTGTCGCAGGCGGAAGCGCGCGGTCTGCCCGGCGAACGCCGAGAGATCGATGTCGAGCCGCCCGAAGAAGCCGTCAGCGTTGTCATTGGTCGCGTCGGGCTCGATGTCGGCGATGCCCTCCATCTCGCCGCACGGATCGCCGTCGCGACGGCACGGGGCGACGCGGCGGAAGACGTTGACCCAGTTGAGCCCGCCGTCGGTCGAGACGTCGACGTCGAAGACCGCCGTGCCGTTGTTGTTGAGTTGCGCGGTGACGTCCATGTGCAGCCACGCGCCGCCGTCGCCGTCGGGGACGGTGAACTCGGGGCTCCAGAGGTCGTGCGACATGCCGCTGCCCTGCGCGTTGCTGCCCGACTGCGCGTCCGAGTCGGAGATGACGAACTGACCGGTCGAGGGGCGCCCGTCGAAGGTCGGCGGATTGCTCCGGCCGCCGGGGTTGCCGATCGTCCACGTCGAGTCCTCCACCGGGTCGTTCTCGTCCTGGATGAAGTAGCCGGCGAGCTCGAGGGCCGCGTCGCTCGCGTAGCTCTCGAAGTCGTCCGCGAACGCGACGTTGCCGGTCGAGAGGACGGCGCGGCAGGTGAGCGGACTGCAGTCCGGCGGCGCCGCCGGATCGCTGAACACCGCGAGCTCGAACTCGAGAATGCCGCCCGTCGCCTGGAGCGTCTCGTCGTCGACCGAGACCGAGAAGCTGCTCGCGTCCGGAGCCAGCGTCTCGAGCTCGACGCCGTCGAGGAAGAGCTTGAACCCGGCGATGCCGAGGTTGACGCCGGGATCCCAGCTCAGGTCGACGGTCTTGGCGACCTGGTCGGTGCTGCAGCTCAGGCCGGACGGACAGACGAGGGTGTCGATCTCGTTCGAGACGCACTCGCGATCGGCGCTGCCGCCGATGATCGGCAGAAGCGTGTAGCTGACGTCCTGCCCGCCCGCCGGGGGCGCGTCGTCGGTGAAAGACGTCGCGTCGGGGCCGAGCTCGGCGACCGTGCGGCCGCCCTGCTCGACGACGTAGCCCTCGGCGCACTCCGCGCCGAGCCCGTTCCACGATCCGGTGACCGTGGTGTTGAGCGCGTTGAAGCTGACGCCGAAGCCGCGCAGGCCGCAGTCGCACGGATCGCACACCTCGGTCGTGCCGGTGACGATGACGTCGTCGATCGCCCACCACCAGTCGTCCTGGCCGACCCAGTGGAACGCGAAGGCGACGCTCGCCTCGCCGGCCGCCTCGGGGACCGAGAAGATGCGCTCGGCGTAGTACGGCTCCTCGCCGCGATCGAAGAGGGCGCCGGTGGTGTAGGAGAAGATCGGCGCGCTCTCGAAGGTCTCGCCGCCGTCGAGGCTGAGCAGGACCTCCTGGACGTCTCCGTTGACCACGGTCTCCGACTTGAAGTGGAGAAAGACCTGGGTGTACGTCGAGAGGTTGAGGGACGGCGTGACGAGGAACTCGTCCTCGGCCGGATCGGGGTTGGCGTCGGAGTCGAGGATGGCGAAGTCGGGATCGGCGCCCGCGTGGTTCAGCCGGTTGACCCCTCTTCCCGAGACCGCGCCGGGCGTGTACCGGCCGCCCTTGTCGGTCGTGTGCCAGGTCTCCGTCCCCGAGTTGCCGGCAGCCGAGACGACGCTCATCGCGCCGAGGCCGCCGGTGAAGTCCTGCAGCGAGAGCGCCGCGCAGTCACCGCCGGACGGCGGCGCGATGCTGTCGACCTGGACGTTGTCGATGGCGATCCACCAGTCGTCGTTGGGCTCGAAGTGGCGGAACCGGATTGCCACATCCGCGGCGTCACCGGCGACCGCCGAGATGTCGACGTCGAGCCGGCCGAAGTATCCATCGGTGTTCGTCGTGTCGGCGAGCGGCTCGGCGGTGCGACCCGGGGCGATGCGGCGAAAGACGTTCGTCCACGACGCGCCGCCGTCCGTCGACACGTCGATGTCGAAGATCGCCTCTCCGTTGTCGTTGAGCTGCGCCGAGACGTCGGCGTGGAGCCAGACGGTGTCGCTGCCCTCGGTGGAGAAGCTCGGCGTGATCAGGTCGTGCGACATGCCGCTTCCGGGGGGGTTGGAGCCGCTCCCCGCGTCGGAATCGGAGATCATGAAGCCGCCGATCGACGGCGTGCCGTCGAGCGTCGGCGGATTGGCGCGTCCGCCGGGATTGGTGATCGTCCAGGTCGAGGTCTCGACGGGGGTGTTCGCGTCGACGATCTGCCACCCCGCCGCGACGACGTCGGCGTCGCTGGCGAAGTTGTTGAATCCCTCGAGGAGGAAGAGCGCCGGATCGTCGAGCGGCGGGACGGGAAGGCCGGCGTCCTCGGGACCGCCGAGCGCCTCGATCTCCTCGTCGGAGAGCGCCGAATCGCGGATCTGGAAGCTGTTGACGAGGATCTCGGACGGCACGTCGCCGTCGTTGTCGCCGAAGAGGATGATGCCGTCGCTGTCGCCATCGTTCGCCGAGAAGAGGGACCAGCGGCCGTCGAGCCCGCCGACGGCGACCTCGTTGACGAGCGTGCCGTCGAGGAACAGCCGGAAGACGTCCGCCCCGGTGTCGACGACCAGGGCGATCCGGTGCCAGCCCGCGTCGACGCAGCCGTCGTAGTCGCCGGAGATCCCGAGACCACCCGCCGGGTTGACGAACATGTCGCCGTCGTTCGAGTTCCCCGTGTTCGTCTGGTAGATCGACACCCACGTGCCGGAGCAGTCGGGGTTGCGGTCCGGCACTTGCATATCCACGATGATCGTGTACTGGTTGACGAAGTCCCCGCCGCCGTTCGGCGCGAGCGCGGTGAACAGGCGGAAGTGCGTGCTTCCGGAGATGCGGGCCACGGTCGCCCCGGCGTTGCCGTCGCCGTCGGTGTCGGCGGCCTCGAACGCGACGCTCGCCGCGCCGTCCGGCGGCTGCGCTCCCGCGATGGCGAGGCTCTTGAAGTTGGTGGCGATCAGGGTGCCGTTGAAGTCCCACTGGCGTGTCGTCGCGAGCGAGACGCGGCTTCCGGATACCAGCAGGACGACGAGCAAGAGATGACGGGCGAACCGTGACATGGAAGCCTCCTTCTCCTACCGCTCTCGGGATGGTGCGGCGTGTCTCTCGAACTCTCGAACCCAGGCGGCGGAGAGCTCCGCCGCCAAGGAAGCATTGTATCCACGGATGGTCCGGAATGCGGCAAGTTCCCTGAAAGAATCCCGTCGGCTTCCCGGCGGCGGCGCCCTGCGACACGCCGTTGCGATGGTCGCGCTCGTCGTGCTGGCGCCGATCGGTTGCGGCGAGCATGCCGGATCAACCGCGCCGCTGCCCGCGAAGGACTCCGGCGACCCGCGCGTCGACCGGGCTCTCGAGCTGATCGCCGCATCGCGTCCGGACGAGGCGAACGTGTTGCTCGAGGAGGTCCTCGATGGGTCCCCGCGCGACGCGCGCGCCCTGCTCTACGCCGGCGTGGCGCAGCAGCGCGCACAGCGGCCGGCGGCCGCGATCCCGTACTTCGAGAGAGCGCTCGCGCTCGAGGGCGGGCCGCCGGAGATCGATCAGGTCCATCACTTCCTCGGCTGGTCTCTTCTCGATCTCGGCCGGCTCGAGGAGGCCCGTCGCGCCTTCGAGCGACACCTCGAGCTGCGTCCCGACGCGGCCGACTCGCACTTCGCGATCGGCAGGATCGATCTCGAGGAGGGCGCGCTCGATGCCGCCGCCGTACGATTCCGTCGGGCGATCGAGCTCGACGCCGGGAACCCGCGCCGCCGGAGCCAGCTCGCCAAGTGTCACGTGCGGCTCGCCGATGTCGCCCTGCTGCGCGATCGGCTCGACGAAGCGCTCGAGGAGCTGCAGCGGGCGGTCGAGCTCGACCCGCGCATGCACCAGGCGCAGTACCGGCTCCACCGCGTGGCGACGCGCCTCGGACGCGAGCGGGAGGCCGCCGATGCGCTCGCGGCGTACGAGCGCTGGAGGCCGCGGTGAGGGGCGCACTGGCCGCCATGCTGCTCGCCGGCGTCGCACTCGCGTGCGCGACGTGGACGTCGTGCGACGCCACGGCGCGGCCGGCGCTCCACCTCGAGGACGTGACCGGGACGATCGGCGTCGGCGTGACGGTGGTGTCGGGACGCGCGCCATCGTCCGAGATCCTCGAGGTCAAGGGCGGGGGCGTCGCGCTGATCGACTTCGACTCCGATGGCGATCTGGACGTCTTCGTGCCCAACGGCGCGACGCTCGACGATCCCGAGAGCGGTCCCGGCGCGCGGTTGCTCGAGAACCTGGGCGGCCTGCGCTTCCGGGACGCGACGGAGGCGGCCGGCATCCGCCTGCGGCGCTGGTCGTTCGGCGTCGCGGTGGGGGACGCCGATGGCGACGGCCTCGACGACCTCGCCATCGCGTGCTTCGGACCGGACGTGCTCCTGCGCAACGCCGGCGGGCGCTTCGAGGACGTCTCGGCCGACGCGGGGATCGGCTCTCCGGCGTGGGGGACGAGCTGCGCCTTCGTCGACATCGACAGCGACGGCGACCTCGACCTCTACACGACGAACTTCGTCGAGTTCGACCCGCGGAGGCCGCCGCCGAGAGGTCGCTACATGGGCGTCGAGGTGATGGCCGGTCCGGCGGGCCTCGCGCCGGTGCACGACGTCCTCCTCGAGAACCTCGGCGACGGCCGCTTCCGCGACGTCAGCGAGTCGAGCGGCTGCCGCGCCGTGCCGCCCTCGACCGGCCTCAACGTCGTCACGCTCGACATCGACGGCGATGGCCGGCAGGACATCTTCGTCGCCAACGACTCGATGCCGAACTTCCTCTTCCGCAACCTCGGCGGAGGGCGGTTCGAGGAGATCGGCGCGCGCGCCGGGCTGGCGCTGAACGCCGATGGCGCCGCACAGGCCAGCATGGGGATCGCCGTCGGCGACGTCGACGGCAACGGACTCGCGGATTTCTTCACGACCAACTTCTCGAGCGACACCAACACGCTGCACGTCAACCTCGACGGCGCGACCTTCGAGGACCGCACCGCGCCGTACGGCCTGGGCATCGCCAGTGGACCCTTCGTCGGCTGGGCGAGCGCGTTCGCCGACCTCGACCACGACGGCGACGAGGACCTCCTGGTCTTCAACGGGCACGTCTACCCGGAGGCCGCGAGCGGCCTGCTCGACGCGGAGTACGAGGAGCGCCCGCTGCTCTTCGAGCGCCGCGGACCGCGCTTCGAGCTCGCCCGGCCGGGGAGCGCGGGCGCGTGGCTCGGCGCCCGCTACCGCGCCCGCAGCGCGGCGCTCGGCGACCTCGACGGCGACGGGGACGTCGACGTCGTCTTCACCGAGCTCAACGGCCCGCTCCACGTGCTGCGAAACGACGCCGCGTCGCGAGCCGGGTCGGCATGGCTGATCGTCGACCTCGAGGACCGCACCGGAGGCAACCGCCGCGGCATCGGCAGCCGTGTGACGCTCATCGCCGGAGAGCGCCGCCAGACCCGCTGGATCCACGGCGGCGGCCCGTTCCAGTCAGCGAGCTGGCAGGCAGCGCACTTCGCGGTGCCGAACCCGCCAGCGGAGGCAACCATCGAGATCGCCTGGCCGGACGGGAAACCGCAGAGCGCGCGTGTGACGGGGTGGAACAGCAGGATGACCGTCTCGCGGTAGCACTGGTCCCGTCCCCGTCCCCGTTCCCGTCCCCGTTCCCGTGCCCGGAAGAGCTACTCGACTCCGCCGGCGAGCCCTGAAGGCAGATGCACGGCAAGGAAGGCAGGAAGGCAGGAAAGCAGGAAGGCAGGAAAGCAGGAAGAGAGAAAGGGAACCGAGGACACGGAGCGACAGCGCGGCCGACGTCCGACGAGGACCGGAACGCAGATTACGCAGATTGCGCAGATTACGCAGAAGGATGACCCGGGTTTCCGCGTCCTGACCGCTCATCTCGGAGTCGGAATCCGAATCGGTATCGGATTTCGGAATCGGAATCGGAATCGGTGTCGGACTCGGACTCGGAACTCGGACTCGGTCTCGGATCTCCGACCTCTGATCTCTGATCTCCGATCTCCGATCTCTGACCTCTGATCTCTGACCTCTGTCCTCCGATCTCTGTCTCAGTCTCGGTCTCCGTCCGACTCGGCCCGCTGTCTCGGTCTCCGTCTCAACTCGGCGGCGCTTCGCTGCGACTCCGGGACCGGGTCCGGGTCCGGGACCGCGTTTCTTACTCGCACGGCGGATGCGAATCGCACCCCAGATCTCCCGGTGAGCCCGGCTCGTCCGGGTCGAGCCCGCAGTTCTCGTGGCCCGGCGCTTCCGGCGCCGGCTGGCCGAGGAAGAGGAAGCCGAGGATGCGGATGCCGTCGGTGATGTTGATGGCGCCGTCGTTGTTGACGTCCTTGACCTCCTGACACGAGATGTCCGGCTCGCCGAGGAAGAGGATGCCGAAGACCTTCACCGCGTCGGTGATGTTGAGAACGCCGTCCTGCGTCGTGTCGCCGCGCCGGAACTCGGTGCCGCCGCCCGGGCCGTCGGCGGTGACCATGACGTCGTCGATCGCCCACCAGCCGTTGCCGGGCTGGTAGAGGAATCCGAAGGCCACTTCGGTCTCGCCGGCGGCGTCGGGGACCTCGAATATGTACTCGTTGTAGATTACCTCGGCGTTGCCGGCGCTCCGCAGCAGCAGACCGCCGAGCTGGTACGAGAAGATCGGCTCCTCCGCGAACGTCTCGCCGCCGTCGAGGCTGAGCAGAATCGCCGCGGGTGACGCCGTCGCGAAGAGCGACGCCTTGACGTGCAGATAGACGTTGAGCGCCTCCGAGCAGTCGATCGGCGGCGTGATGAGCGTCTCCTCCGAGAACCCCGGCCCGCAGAGCTCGTCGAAACCCGAGATCGCGAAGGCGTCGTCGAAGTGGTGCAGGCGACGGCCGTCGGCGCCGTCGGGGAACATGCCGCCGTTGAAGTTGAGCAGAGACACCGGAGTGCAGTCGGCGGTTGTCCAGGTCGCCACCTCTCCGTCCGGCGGCGGCGGCACGGTGGTCCAGTCGTCCGGGATGCCGTCCGAGAAGTCCTCGACCGGCAACAGGACGTTGCGGCCCCCGACGACCGGCGTCGAGTCGACGCGCACGTTGTCCACCGCGATCCACCAGTCGTCGTCGGGCTCGAACTGCCGCAGCCGGACGCGCGCCTTGGCGCGTCCCGCGGCCTGGGCGCTGATGTCGACGTCGAGACGGCCGTAGAAACCGTCGGCGTTGCCGACCTGCGGTCCGCCCTCGAAGCCGTCGGGGATGTCCGCCAGCACTCTCGGCTCGACACCCGTGCGCGCGGGAGCGACGCGGCGGAAGACGTTGACCCACGTCGCGCCATCGTCCGGCGAGACGTCGACGTCGAAGACCACCGTGCCGTTGTTGTTGAGGACCGCGCTGACGTCCATGTGGAGCCAGACGGTGCCGACGCCCACGGCGCTGAAGGCGGGGCTCCAGAGATCGTGCGACCGGCCGGACCCCTGACCGTCGACGCCGCTCGCCGCGTCGGAGTCCGAGATGACGAACCGGCCCTCCGATGGCCGCCCGTCGGCCGTCGGCGGATTGGCGCGACCGCCCGGATTGGTCACGGTCCACGCGGCGGTCTCGACGGGGTTGCCGACCTCGACGATCTGCCAGCCGGCGGCCTGGAGGTCGCTGTCGTCGGCGTAGCAGTCGAAGTCGTCGAAGAACAGCACGTCGTCGCCGACGATCCCGGGATCGAACTCCACCGTGCAGCTCAGCGGCAGGTTGGCGCACTGCTCCGGGTCGCCGCCGTTGAGGCGGATCTCGTAGTTGTACGTGCCGGCGCTGGGCAGCGACTCGTCGACGAAGTTTCCGACGTCGAGGGGCACGGTGCGCAGCGGGATGTCGTTGCGCGTGATCCGCCAGCCGGTGCCCGCGACGCCCTCGCCGGGATTCCAGCTGATCGACACGTTGCCGGTGGCCCGATCCGTGCAGCAGAGGAGGTCGGTCGGGCACGCGAACGGCGCGCTCACCGGGATGCCCTCGGCCGACGGTCCGCCGAGCGCCGCGATGAATCCCGCCGAGAGCGCCTCGTCGCGGATCTGCACGCTGTTGACGAGCCCGCCGGAGTTCTCGCTGTTCTCGTCCGCGAAGATGAGAATCCCCTCGAGGTCGCCGTCGTTGACGGTGTAGAGCGAGAAGCGTCCGTCGACGCCGAGCCCGGTGTTCTGTTGCGCTGGCGAGCCGTCGATGTAGCTCGAGTACGTGCCGTCGACCAGGTCGACGACGAGCGCGACGCGGTGCCACGTATCCGGCTCGATCGTGCCTCCGTAGTTTCCGGAGATGCCGATGCCGCTGTTCGACCCGTTCAGGTACCACTCGCCGTCGTTGGCGTTGTTGGTGTTCGTCTGGTAGAGACCGGCCCAGCCGGACTCGCCCCACACCGCGGCGTCGCCGGGGAACATCACGTCCATCACCAGCGTGTAGCGGTTGGTGAACTGTCCACCGCCGTTTGCGGGCAGGCCGGTGAACAGCTGGAAGTATGTCCCGCGGCCGTATCGCAGGACCTGCGCCTCCTCCCCGCCGATGGTCGCGGTCTCGAAGTCGAACTCCGGCTCGAACGCCGGCGCCGCGAATGCAGGGAGCAGATCGCGACCGCCCGAGGACGAGGAGAGGTCATCGTTGAAGTCGTACTGGTTGACGATGCCGCCGCACGGCACATCGGACCCCTCGACGGGCGTGGCAGTGACGAACGCCCCGCAGGTCAAGGTCGCGAAGCCGGGCGCGCCCGGAACCGACAGCTCGTACTGGTAGATGCCGGGGCCGGGAACGGTATCGGTGAACGAGGACGCGTCGAGCGGCGGAGTGCCGACCTCGACGCCGTCGCGCAGGAGCCGGAGCGTCTGTCCGCCGGGGACGTTGACGCCGGGCGTCCAGGTGAGGTCGACCACGCGCGTCTGCTGGTTCGCGCAGCACGAGAGCCCCGACGGCGCGACGAAGGTGTCGAGCGGCAGCGCCTCGCATGTCAGGATCGTCTCGCCCTCGCGAATCACCCGCACCGAATAGGTCGCACCGGCGATGCCGGGGACGTTCTCCTGAGTGAACGAATCGATGTCGCTCCCGAGGACATCGGAGAGCGCCGTGTCGCCGAGAAAGACGCGGTACGACAGGTCGCCGCAGCGCCCCGCGGGGAGCGGTCGCCACGCGACCGTCACCGAGCGGTTCTCCGCGTCGAAGCCGAGGGTGCGCGTGTTGAGGTTGGCGCAGTTGCACGGATCGGGACCGTTCGCGGTCACCATGACGTCGTCGATGGCCCACCACCACTCGTTGCCGGGCCCGGCGTAGTGGAACGCGAACACCACCTCGGACTCGCCCGCGGCCTCCTCGATCTGGAAGACGCGCTCGTGATAGAAGGGCTCCTCGCCGGGATCGAAGAGGGCGCCCAGGTTGTACGAGAAGACCGGCGGCACGTCGGTGAAGGTCTCGCCGCCGTCGAGGCTGACGAGCACCTCCTGGGTGGCGCCGGTGGCGTCGATCTCTTCCCTGTAGTGGAGGAAGACGTCGTCCGCCTCGGTGAGGTCGAGGATCGGCGTGATCAGCCACTCGTCCTCGGGCGGGTCCGGATCGACGTCGGAGTCGATGATCGCGAACGGTGGATCGAGCCTGTGCACGCCGCGTCCGTCCTGCCACGGGAAGGTGTCGCCGTTGAAGCGGCCGCCCGGATCGTTCGTCGTCCACGTCTTGTCGCCCGAGTTCGGCGGATCGACCTCGGAGCGCAGCGTCCAGTTCGACGGGATGCCGGTGTTGAAGTCCTCCGGCCCGAGCATGATCACCTCGCCGCCGAGCGGCGGCGGCACGTCGTCGATGATCAGGTTGTCGACGGCGATCCACCAGTCCCAGTTCGGCTCGAAGTGCCGGAGGCGCACGCGGACCGCCGCCGAGTCCGCCGCCACGCCGGACAGATCGACGTGGAGACGTCCGAAGTAGCCGTCCGTGTTCTGCCGTGTCGGCCGCGGATCGACGGGTCGCGACGGGGCAACGCGGCGGAAGGCGTTGGTCCACGTCGCGCCGTCGTCGAGCGAGACATCGATGTCGAAGATGCACGTCCCGTTGTTATTGAGCTGCGCCGAGACGTCGGCGTGCAGCCAGACGGTGGTGGATCCCTCGGTGGAGAACTCCGGCGTCCAGATGTCGTGCGACTGGCCGGTCCCCGGAATATTGGGGGTCTGCCCGCCGCAGGAGGCGTCGGAGTCGGAGATCAGGAACTGACCGGTCGACGGAAAACCGTCCTCACCCGGCGGATTCGCCCGGCCGGCGAAGTTGAGCACGGTCCACGTCGACGCGATGGCGCCGACGAGGTCGCAGTTGACGCGACCCTCCGGCGGGTCGTTCTCGTCGACGATCTGCCAGCCGGCGAGCTCCAGGTCGACATCGTCGAAGTACGACTCGAAGTCGTCGACGAGGAAGTCGACGGCGGCGACCGACCCACAGAAAGCGCACGTCAACGCGAAACAGACGGAGAGCGAAACGATGCGAGCACGCATGGCGCCTCCTCGGAGAGAGGAACAGGATCCGGATCCTTGCCCTCGCGAAGCGCGAGAGCGGAACCGCGCGCGGGCGGCTCCTCGACCGCCCCCATCGTAGGACGCGTCGTGCCGGTTGCACAATGAAAATGGCGTGAGGTCTCCGCGAGCCGGCTTTACGCTGGAGTGCGGCCGGCCGACGGCTATGATGGCTGGCCGGGTGCGCTGCCCTTCAGATGACGGGGTCCCTGTCGATGCGTGTTCGCCTTCTTGTTTGCCTTCTCCTCATCGTGTTCCTTGCCGTCGCGGCCCGTGATGTCCGTGCGGCGGACTGCAACCTCAACGGCGCCGATGACGCTGCCGACATCGCAGGCGGCGTGAGCGAGGACTGCAACGCCGACGGCGTGCCCGACGAGTGCGAGG
Organism: Planctomycetota bacterium; assembly: GCA_041569895.1. Classification (GTDB taxonomy): domain Bacteria; phylum Planctomycetota; class UBA8108; order UBA8108; family JACQVS01; genus JBFFXF01. Next base: position 13,631 of record JBFFXF010000002.1, read on the forward strand.
GGATGCTGCTCCGTCTCGGGCGTCGGGGGCAGACGATCGAGGTCGCGAACCGGCCGCGCGACGTGATCACGGCCGACTTCGACGGCGACGGCGAGCTCGACATCGCGGCGGGCGTCCTCGGCAGTCGGAGCGCGAGCGTCCTGGTCTACCGCGGGCGCGGCGGCGGGGAGTTCGCGCCGCCCGAGACCTACCCGTCCGGCGCCCGCCTCGTGGGGATTGCCGCGTCCGATGTCGACGGTGACGGCGCCGTCGACATCGCGCTCGTCGACACGGCGCGCCTGGTCGTGCGGTGGAACGCGGGCGACGGGAGCCTGGAGGAATCGACCGAGATCGACACCGGGGGCGGGACGGTGACGTTCGCGCCCATCGACCTCGACGGCGACGGCATCGACGAGATCGTCACCACGAACCAGAGCGGCAACGAGGTGGTGATCTTCGCGCATTCGGGCGGCAGGACCCTCGTCAGCGCCGGTCGCCACCCGGTCGGCACGTTCCCGACGGCGGTGGCGGGCGGCGATCTCGACGGCGACGGTAACGTCGACCTCCTGACGTGCAACTGGCGCGCGAGCAGCATCTCGATCCTGCGCGGACTCGGCGGCGGCGAGTTCGCGCCGTCCGTCGAGCAGGTGCTGAGCGTCACGGACGCCCGGAACTTCGTGGTCGATGACTTCACCGGCAACGGCTTTCCCGACGTTGCGGTCCCGGGCCGGCAGGGGCTGGTCGTCCTCCACAACGACGGCGCCGGGCGGTTGATCGAGGTGCAGACGCTCGCGTTGACGCAGCTCTTCATCGCGTCCGCGGACCTCGACGGCGACGCGGATCCCGACCTCATCGTCGCGTCCGCGGGCGAGAAGAAGTTCTCGGTGATCGACAACGACGGCGATGGCGTCTTTCGGGCGCGCCTGGAGTTCGGCGCGGGCGTGACGACGCGCGACCTGGCTGTCGGCGACCTCGACGGTGACGGCGACCTCGACCTCGTCGGCGCCGCCGACAACCCGGAGTCGCTGCCGATATTCTGGAACGGCGAGGAGAACAGCATCGCGATCGAGCAGACCACGCTGAGGATCGTCGAGCCGCCGCACGCCATCACCATGGGCGATCTCGACGGCGACGGCGACCTCGACGTCGCCACCGCGAACGGCCTCAGCGCCACCATCTCGATCATTCTCAACGACGGCGAGGGAAACCTCCGGCTCAAGCAGCACGTCCGGGCGAACCACGGCAACGAGCGCGTCTACCTCAACACCATCACCTCCGGCGACCTCGACGGCGACGGCGACCTCGACCTCCTCACCGCGAGGCGCGACGCCGGCGACATCCGCGTTCTCAGGAACGACGGCAACGCGGAGTTCACCAGGGACGAGATCGACGGCCGGCTGCGCACGGGTCGCTTCGCGTTCCACGTCGCCGCGGCGGACCTCGACGGCGACACGCGCTCGGATCTGCTCTGCGTCAACCAGGCGTCGAACACCATCTCCGTCTTCCTGGACGACGACGACCGGTCCCTGCAAACCGGAACGCAGTACCGCGTTCCGTCGCAGCCGACGTCGGTCACGAGCGGCGACGTCGACGGGGACGGTGACGAGGACGTGATCGTCTCGAGCCTGAGCGGCCAGAGCGTCACGGTGTTCCCGAACGACGGATCGGGCGTCCTGGGGCGGAGCACGGCGATCCGCCTCGGCCAGTCGGCGGCGTTCGTGGTGGTGGGGGACTGGGACCGGGACGGTCACCGCGATCTGGCGACCGCGAACAACCCGAACCGCACCATCTCCGTGCTGCGCGGGCGCGGCGACGGCACTTTCGAGGAGCCGAGGCGTTTCGGCGTCGGCGACTATCCCTACTCGCTGACCGTGATCGACCTCGATGGCGACGGCTTCGATGACCTGCTCGCGTGCACCAACGAGGCCCCTGGCGGAAACGACCTGCGCACCGTGACGCTGATGCTCAACGACGGCGCCGGCGGGTTCTTCGCGTCGGCGCGCTTCACGGTGGGCGTGCAGCCGCGCTACAGCGCTGCCGGCGACCTGGACGGCGACGGAGACAAGGATTTCGTCGTCGCGAACCACATCTCCGACGACCTGACGATCCACCTGAACCGCACGCCGCTGCGGACCGACGTGGACTACCTGTCCGAGATCTGCACCCCCGAGGACTTCCGCAAGCTGTCGCTGCGATCGCGGAGCCCGCCGATCGACCGGACGCTCAAGTACTCGGTGCCGGCGCGCGACGACGCGGGCCTCCTCGGCGTCGTCTACCAGAACTCGTGGCGCTACAGCCTGCACGAGAACTTCCTGCGCAGCGTCTTCCCCGACCGCTTCGCGGCGCTGACGAAGGAGGAGTACGATCGGATCACCGGGCTGCGCGCGACGCGCGAGTACTACGTCGGCGTGATCGCGCGCATCCGGACGCGGGACGGCATCGTCTACGGGTTCTCGATCGTCGCCGACCTGCGTGACCCGGAGGAGGCGCTGCGGCTCGACGAGGTGCGCCGCGTGTACGACCTGCTGCGCGGGACGTTCTCCGCCGGTCCGCTCGCGTACCGGCCGCTCGACGACATCGAGAAGCGCGCCGCGGAGCAATGGGTCGATCCCGGCTTCGACATCATCGACGTCGACACGTCGGGGATCGCGTTCCAGGCCTACACCCTGGGCGTCGGGTTCGGCCGCGTGCGGCTGATGGACGAGGCGCAGTTCAACAGGGCGAACGAGCGCGGATTGTTCACCTTCCAGGACCTCCTCGTTCTCGATCACGCGCCGCGCGACATCGAGGGTGTCGTCGGCGGCATCATCACCGGGAAGATCCAGAACGAGCTCAGCCACATCGCCGTGCGCACCTCGCGCCGCGGCACGCCGAACGCGTTCGTGACGAACGCCCACGAGGTCTTCGCGGAATGGGAGGGGCGGCTGGCGCGTCTCGAGGTGACCCTCGACGGCTACGCCATCGCGCCGGCGACGTCGGCGCAGGCGGAGTCGTTCTGGGCGGAGAGCCGGCCGAGACTCGACGACCTGCCCATCGCCGATGAGGCCTACGGTCGGCTCGACTCGCTCCTCGAGATGGACCTCACCGGCACGCCGGAGGCCCGCTACGGCGGCAAGGCGACCAACTTCGCGCGCCTGCAGCGGCTTCTCACCGGTGAGCTCGAGCGCTACCGCGAGGACGGCTTCGCCATCCCCGTGCGCCATTCGATCGAGTTCATGCGCTCGAACACCACCGACTCGTTCGTCGAGCGGGGCCGTCGTGTCACCTTCGAGGAGTACATCGCCGAGCTCCTCGCGTCCGAGGAGTTCCAGACCGACTCGGAGCTGCGCTTCCTGGCGCTCGAGGAGCTCCGTGACCGCATCGAGGACGACGGCGTCGTTTCGGCCGCGCTGTCGCGCAGCGTGGCGCTGCGAGTCGCGACGGTGTTCGGCGACACGACTCTCCCCGTGCGACACCGGTCATCGTCGAACGTCGAGGACCTGCTCGAGTTCAACGGCGCCGGGCTGTACGAATCCACCTCGGCGTGCGCTGCGGACGAGCTCGACCTCGACGACCGCGGCCCCTCGCGTTGCGGCGGCAACACGGACGAGCGCGACATCGCCAGGGCGCTCAGGCGAGTGTGGGGCAGCCTCTGGACGTTCCGCGCGTTCGAGGAGCGCTCGTTCTATCAGATCCCTCACCAGTCGGCCGCCATGGGCGTCCTCGTGACGCGCGCCTTTCCCGACGAGCTCGCCAACGGCGTCGCGTTCACGGGCAACCCGGCGAACCCGCTCGATCGGCGGTACATGATCGTCGTCCAGGCCGGCGAGGCGAGCGTCGTCAGCCCGGAGCCGGGCGTGATCAGCGAGCGCGTGTTCCTCGAGATGGACGTCGACGGCACCGTGTTGCACGTCTTTCGCGATCGCGCGTCCTCGCTGGTCCCGGAGGGCGGCCCCGTGATGACCGACGAGAAGTACCGCGAGCTCGGCGCCCTGATGTGGCACATCGACCGCAACTTTCCGGTCGACCCCGGCAAGCACGAGCGCGAGGCGGTGCTGCTCGACTTCGAGTTCAAGATCGAGGCGGACGGCGAGCTCGCGATCAAGCAGGTGCGGCCGTTCCTGATCTCGGCGCCGCTGCCCCCGGCGCCGACGTTCGCGCTGGTCGTCCCGCGCGACACCACCGCGTGCGCCGTCTTCAATGACACGCTCGCCGCCAGGAGCCCTCGCGAGGAGTACGAGGCGAAGAGCACCGTCGAGCTCGTCAGCGGCACGTTCGACCTGCCGACGCGGAGCACCGCCTTTACCATCGACCTCGTGCGACAGGTGCGTCTCGGTCCGGACGCGACGGCGCTCGATCCGAGCGGACCCGGCGTCATGCGCGTCACGCGCGTGCCCGACGTCAACGACCGGGAGTTCACCGACTACTCGTTCCGCTTCGAGCAGGAGTTCGCCGCGCCCGGCGGCGAGACGTTCGTGCTGCAGTTCTCCGACTCGTTTCGGGCGCGTGGCGAGGAGCTGATCGACGGCGCCCACATCGTCGACGACGAGTATTTGACCAACCGGCTCGCGATGCGCGCGGAGCTCGGGGGCGTCACCGTCGCCGAGTACTCCTCGTGCGGCTACAGCCTGCTGCCGCTCTGGGAGGTCGAGGCGGGCCTCGACGACGGCACGGCGCTGCGGCTGCGCGAGCGCTTCCTGCCGTCGGAGAACCTCGCCTCGACGGGACCGGCGGCGCTGGTCCGCGGAGAGGTCACCTTCCCCGGCGGCGTCACCCACGCGGTCTCCAGCTACTGGCGCCTCGTCTACGCGGCGCGCCGACACAACCTGAACGTGCGGTACTGGATCGTCCTCGATCCGCCGGTCGACGTGGCCGGCGTCGAGCGTCCGGTGCGGGTGGTCGAGTACGTCCCGCCGGAGCTCCTGCTCGACGTGCCCGAGGAGCCCGAGGCGAGCTACCTCGACGCCGACCTCAACGTCATCAAGCGGCTCGAGGTCGTGTCGCAGAGCAAGGTAACCATCGACGATCCGCGCTTCGTGCGCGGTGACGTCCTCGGCGACGGCGCCATCAACCTCTCCGACGCCATCCAGCTGCTCGACTACCTCTTCCGCGGCGGCGCGACGCCGCCCTGCCTCGACGCCGCGGACGCCAACGACGACGGCGCCGTCAACCTCTCCGACCCGGTGGGCATCCTCGCCCACCTCTTCCAGGGCGCGGGCGACCTGCCGGGGCCGTCGGGCGAGTGCGGCGAGGACCCGACGCCGGGGGACCGCCTCGAGTGCGCCAGCTTCCCGGCCTGCGATTGACCATGACGACATGATCCACGACTTTGCAAGTAACCCGTCCCCGTCCCCGTCCCCGTCCCCGTACCCGTTCCCGTGCCCGATCTCCCCATGTCGATGACCTCCAAGCCGACCAGAAGACACATCGCCGCCATCCCCGCACTCGCGCTCGCCGCGCTCGTCGTCGCGCCGTTCGCGAGCCACACGCCGGTCGATGCGCACCGCAACGTCGGCGGCGCGCTCGGCTTCATCGATCGCACCGGCGCGCTCGTCGTCAGCGACGTCGAGCTCCACGCCGTCGGGGAGTTCTCCTGCGGGCGAGCGCGCTTCAAGCTGCACGAGAAGTTCGGCTACCTCGATCGCTCCGGGCGCCGCGTGATCGCCCCGCGCTTCGAGGAGGCGGGGGACTTCTCCGAGGGGCTCGCGGCGGTCCGCCTCGGGGAGCGCTTCGGCTTCATCGACCGGGACGGCCGCTTCGTCATCCCGCCGCGCTTCGCGCGCGCTGACGCGTTCTCGGAGGGGCTGGCGCGTTTCGCGACCGGCGGCGACGCCGGCAGCCGGTTCGGGTTCATCGACACCACCGGCGCCGTGGTCATCAAGCCGCGCCTCGCGAGCGTCGAGCGATTCAGCGAGGGACGCGCCGTGTTTCGCGACGAGAGTGGGCTCGCCGGATTCATCGATCGCGGCGGCGAGGTCGTCATTCCGCCGCGCTTCGAGCGCGCCCACGCGTTCAGCGAGGGGCGGGCTCGCGTGCGCGTCGGCGGGCGGTGGGGGTTCATCGACGCGGGCGGCGCTCTCGCAATCGAGCCTCGCTTCGACGGCGCGTTCGACTTCTCCGGCGGTCTCGCCATCGTGCGATCGGGGCGCCTCCATGGGGCCATCGACGTCGATGGCCGCGTCGTCCTGGAGCTGCGCTTCGAGGCGATGGAGAGCTTTCGCGAGGGCCTCGCCCGCGCGCGCCTCGGCGGGCGGCAGGTCGTCATCGATCGGCGCGGGAACGAGGTGCTGACGACGCCGCACCGGCTTCTCGACGGGTTCTCGGCGGGACTCGCGCCGGTCGCCGTCGATGGTCGGGTCGGCTTCATCGACCGCACCGGGGCGCTCGTCGTGACGCCCGCCTTCGAGCGCGCCTGGGGTTTCTCCGGCGGACTCGCGCGCGTCGTGGTGGCCGCCACCGGAGGCCGGCTCGCACGGGGGCCGAAGTGATGCGCGTGCCGGTGACCGCCGTTCCCATCGCCGTGGTCGCGCTCTTCGCGCTCTTCGCGCTCCAGGGGCCCGCTGCCGCCGACATCGCGCAGTGGGACCTCGACGGCGGCCTCGAGCCGACCGCAGGACCGGGCAGGGCGCTCGTCGCGGGCGCGGCCCCGCCGGCGTTCGCGCCCGACGTCACCTTCGTCGAGGACGTCATCGGACGCGAGCCGGCGCTCGTCGCGCGTTTCTCGCGTGGAACCTTCCTGCGTATGGAGCACGGGCTGGCGCCGAACGGCGGCGGGACGCGTCTCAACCGCTACACGGTCGTCATGGACGTCCTCTTTCCCGACGGCACCTCGGGCTGGCAGGCGCTTCTCCAGACCGACGAGTCGAACTCCACCGACGGCGAGTGGTACGTGCAGCCCGACCTCCAGGGCGGCGGCATCGGCATCTCGGGCAACTACGGCGGCCAGGTCCCGGACGGCGTCTGGCACCGGCTCGCGCTCGTCGTCGACCTGGTGGCGGGCACGTACACGAGCTTCATCGACGGCCGGCGCGTGCAGCAGAACACCGGTCTCGACCTCGACGGGCGCTTCTCGATGGGCCCCGCCGCGTTGCTCTTCGCCGACGAGAACGAGGAGAACGCCGCCGGTTTCGTCAATAGCGTGCAGGTCCGCGACGAGGCGCTGACCGAGGAGGAAGTCGCGGCGCTCGGAGGACCGACGGCGGACGGCGTGCCCCTCGGCGCTCCCGCCGCGCCGGTGCCGGTCGGTCTCTGGGAGTTCGACGACCCGGACGACCTGACGCGTGCGACGATCGGCATCGACCTCGTGCGCAGCGGCGCGCACCGTGCTGTGGCGGGGAGCGTCCCCGGCGATGGCGCCACGCGTGTCGGACCGGGGAGCCACTACCGCTGCGAGCACGGCATCGCGCCGGCGGCGGGTCAGCGGTTCGTCAACGAGTACAGCCTCGTCTTCGACATCCGGCTGCCGTCGATCGGCCCGTGGTACGCGCTCTATCAGACGAACACCGGCAACGCCAACGACGGCGACTGCTTCATCGACCCGTCCGGTCGCATCGGCGTGGGCTCGACCGGCTACTCGGAGCCGGTGGCCGAGGCGGACACGTGGCACCGCGTCGTCATCGTCGTCGACAACGCCCGCGGGCGGTTCGAGATCACCCTCGACGGCCGGCGTGTCCTCGACGGCGCGCCGCAGGACGTCGACGGGCGCTTCTCGCTCGATCCCGAGGTGCTCTTCCTCGCCGACGACAACGGCGACGACGGCTGGATCGACGTCTCGCTGCTGGCGATCCACGACCGCGCGCTCTCGCCCGGAGAGACGATCGCGCTCGGCGGCGCCGGCCCGTTCGATCCGCAGAACCGACCGCCGGTGGTCCTCGGCGCGACGGGGCCCGAGGAGGGCGAGGTCGGCGTCGAGTACACGTTCACCTTCCAGCTCGACGATCCCGACGGCGATCGCGTCCGGGCGCGCATCGACTGGGGCGACGGCACCTCCAGCCCGTGGACACCGCTCGCCGACACGCCCGCGACCCTGGAGCTGCGTCACCGCTTCGAGGGCACGGGCTTCCTCGACGTCCGCGTCGAGGCGCGGGACGAGCACGGCGCCGGGAGCGGAGCGCGCGCGGCGCATCGGATCCGCGTCACCGGGGACGTGCCGGTGCGCTTCCTGACGATGCCCTACCTCCAGAACGTGCGGACCGACGGCATCACGATCATGTGGGAGCTCGACGCGCTGACGTCGTGCGAGGTCGCCCATGGCGTCGACGCCGGCCTCGGTCGAGTGGAGACGTGCGCCGTGCAGCCGTCCGGGTTCGGCACGTTCATCTACAAGGCAACGCTGCGCGGGCTCGAGCCCGGCACCGTCTACCACTACCGCGCCGTCGCCGGAGGCGTGGCGGGCGAGGATCGCCTCTTCCGCACCGCGCCCGCCGGCGAGGCGGATTTCTCCTTCGGCGTCTGGAGCGACAGCCAGGGCACCAACCACGGCGCGTACCCGCCGGACCCCCTCGAGCCGACCAAGTCGATGATGGCGCACATGGCCGGCCAGCGGGTCGACTTCGCGGTGACGGCGGGCGACCTGGCGGAGGACGGCGGCAGCTACGGCGACACGCGCAGCTTCTACCTCGATCGGGTGGCGAAGTTTCTCGGCCAGGAGGTGCCGTGGTTCGTCGCGTGGGGAAACCACGACGTCGGGCGCTCCGCGGTGATCCGCAAGTTCGCCGACATGCCGAGCGGCGAGCGGCCGGGCTTCGACCCCGGGTGGGGGAGCTTCTCGTTCGACTACGGCGGCTGTCACTTCATCTGCATCGACTTCAACACCGATCGCGCCGACATCGTCAACTGGCTGGAGGGCGACCTGCGCTCGCCCGCGGCGCGGCAGGCGAAGTTCACCTTCCTCTTCGTCCACGTGCCGCCGTACTGCGAGCTGTGGATCGACGGCGACGGCTGGTACCGGGCCAACCTCGTGCCGCTGATGGAGCGCTACGGCGTCGACGTGTGCTTCAGCGGTCACACGCACGAGTACGAGCGGGGCCTGCTCAACGACACGTTCTACTGCATCACCGGCGGCGGCAGCTGGCTCGATTTTCCCGAGAACCTCGTCCGCGACTGGCCGCACATGACGGTCGGCGGGCATCACGACCTGCCGACAGGCATCGACAAGGGCCTCGTCAACGAGTACGTCCTCGTCGAGGTCAAGGGTGACACGCTGACGTGCAGCATGTACGCCTTCAACTTCGACGGCAGCGTGCGCGGCGTGCTCGACGGCTTCTACAAGTGCGAGGCGACCACGGGCGAGTTCGTCGACGAGAGCGGCGACGGCATCCCCGACCGGCCTCCGGACGATCGACTGTGCGTGTCGTGCGCCACCGATCTCGCGTGCGCGGCGGATCCGTTCGCCAGGGAGGTGACGCTCGCGTGGACGCCGGCGCGCGACCTCGACGCCACGGGCTACGAGGTCGTCCGTGACGGCGAGGTGATCGCCGGCCTGCCGCTCGATGCGGACTCGTTCGTCGACACGCACGCGCCGTGGCGGGGACCGGAGCGGACGTTCAACTACGGGCTGCGCGTCGTCGGCGGGACCGACGCGGATCTCTGCCCCGTCCTCGAGTGCCGCGGGACGCTCCCGGGAGGCGACGTGCGGCTCGCGGAGGACTTCGACGCGTACGCCGACGACGTCGAGCTCGAATTCGCGAGCTGGTTCCCGGTCGACGTCAACGACCCGCTCGAGGTCGCGGCGTGGACGGTGACCAATCCCGGCGGTCGCGCCAACCCGCCGACCAGGGACGGCACGCCGTCGACCGGCGGGTTCGTCATCTCCGACTCCGACGCAGGCGGCAGCCCGCAGCGCGAGAACGTCCCCGGAAGCGGCATGTCGCACGACCTCTGGAGCCCGATCTTCAGCTGCGAGGGCATGAGCGCCGTGTGGCTGCACATGGATGTGTCGGCGCAGCTCAACAACAACGGCGAGGCGGTGTTCGACGTCGACGTCTCGGGCGATGCGGGGGAGACGTGGCGCACCGTCTTCAGGCGCGTCGCGCCCGACCGCACCGAGCATGCTCCGCGTGTGTCGATCGACAACGCCGGCGGGTTCTTCGGCCGTCTCGACCTCGACCTGAGCTCGGTCGCGGCCGGGCGGGAGAACGTCCGCTTCCGGCTGCGTCACTTCGAGCCGAACTGGGACTGGTGGGTGGCGGTCGACAACGTCGTCGTCGACGATGCGCCGCCGCCCTCGCCGGGACGCGCTGTCGTGCTCGACGAGGACTTCGCAGACGGCATCCCGGCCGCCTGGACGGTGCGCGGCCTGCGGTCGGGAGACTCGACCTGGACGACGAACGATCCGTGCCGCCGCGGCATCGCGTGGAACGGCGGCCAGTTCCCCTATCTGGGCGGTCGCGCCGTGCACCGCCTGCGACCGCCGTTCGCCATCCTCGACTCCGACTGCGACCCGGACCTCGAGGAGGACGAGCTGCTCATCACGCCGGTGCTCGACTGCTCGCGATTCACGTCGGTGGTGCTCGAGTGGAGCTCCGAGCTCATCTACCACCCGTCGGCGACGCACGAGGTCCTCGTCAGCGTCGACGGCGGCGAGACGTTCGCCCCGGAGCCGCTCTTCTCCTACGGGCGCGGCGCGCTCATCGACCCGGGTGAGGACCCGGTGTTCGCCGAGAGGATCCTCGAGGTGCCGATGGCCGCCGGCGAGCCCGCCGTCGCCTTCGCGTTCCGGCTGGCCGGCGATGGCGGCAACTGGTGGTGGGCGATCGACGACGTCCGCGTCACGGGGAGCGGGCCGTCGGTCGGCGGGGGCCGCGTGCCGGGAGACTGCAACGGCGACGGCGCGCTCGACCTCTCCGACGCGGTGTGCATCTTCCTCCACCTCTTCGCCGGCGGCGCGCCGCTCCCGTGCGGCGATGGCACCACCGGCGACCCCGCGAACGTCGCCCTGCTCAGCGCCAACGGCGACGCCGTGGTGGATATCTCGGACGGGATCCACATGCTGCAGTTCCTCTTCAACGGCGGCCCGGCGCACGCGCTCGGGACGGCGTGCCGCGAGATCGACGGGTGCGGGGAGATGTGCAGGTGATTGGGGGGGTGGTCGGAGGCCGATGACGACGACGAGGCCGAGGCCGATTCCGACTCCGATACCGATACCGATGCCGATGCCGTTGACAAAACTCGCTGGACGACGCCAAGACGGTCACGGTCACGGTCACGGCACACGGTCCACGGGTCACGGTCCACGGTCCACGGTCCACGGTCCAGGGGTCACGGCCACCGTCCAGGCCAGGGTTGGACCCGTGCTCGTGCTCCGTATCCGTGTTCCGTCTCCGTTGTCTTTACCGTCGCCGTAAACAGAGAACCGATTCCGATTCCGACTCCGATACCGATACCGACTCCGATGTCCGAGACGGAGGAGCTGCTTTTGACTTAGGTTCTCCCCAATCTGCGTAATCTGCGCAATCTGCGTTCCCGTTCTCTTCGCCGGCGAAGTCGAGTAACCTTTCGGGCACCGGAACGGGCACGGGGACGGGAACGGGGACGGGGACGGGGACGGGAACGTAACGCTGGGGTGGAAACATGAGTCTGCTCGGTATCGACGTCGGCACCACGGGATGCAAGGCGGCGGCCTTCTCGCTCGACGGCGAGTGCATCGCCTCGGCCTATCGCGAGTATCCGATGCTCCACCCGGGGGACGGCCTGGCGGAGCTGGACAGCGTCGATGTGTTCACCAGGATCCGGCAGTGCGTCGCGGAGGTCGCCCGCGCGACGTCCAGCGATCCGATCACCGCGCTCAGCGTCAGCTCGATGGGCGAGGCGATGGTGCCGGTCTCGCGCGATCGGGAGATCCTCGGCAACAGCATCCTGATGGTCGACCTGCGCGGCTCGGAGTACGTCGACAGACTGCGTGAGCGCATCGGGCAGGAGGAGTTCTACGAGATCAACCCGAACATCCTCGGACCGAACTACTCGCTCCCGAAGCTGCTCTGGGTCCGCGACAACCAGCCGGACGTGTGGAAGCGCACCTGGAAGTTTCTCAACTGGGGCGACCTTGTGCCGGTGCTCCTCGGCGGCGAGCCGGTCGCCAGCCACACGCTGGTCAACCGCACGCTGCTCTACGACATCCGTCGCGAGGACTGGTCCGACCGGCTCCTCGAGCTCACCGGGCTCGATCGCGAGAAGCTGCCGCGTCCGGTTCACAGCGGCACCGACGCCGGCACGGTGAGCGACGCGATCGCCGACGAGTTCGGGCTGCCACGAGGCGTGCGGATGATCGTCGGCGGCCATGATCAGGGGTGCAACTCGCTCGGCGCCGGGATCCACGAGGCGGGCAAGGCGGTGTGCGGCATGGGGACGTTCGAGTGCATCACGCCGGCCTACGATCACATCCCGCCGACGGCGGAGATGCTGCCGCGAGGGCTGAACGTCGAGCATCACGTCATCCCCGGACTCTACGTCTCCTTCATCTTCAACCAGAGCGGCTCCCTGGTGCGCTGGTTTCGCGACACGTTCGCGTCGGCGGACCGGAAGCTGCTCCGCGAGGGCGAGGACATCTACGACGTCCTGACGGCGGAGATGCCGGCGGACCCGACGCGCCTCCTGGTGCTGCCGCACTTCGAGATCACCGGCACGCCGGACTTCGTCACCGACTCTGCCGGCGTGATCGCCGGGCTGAAGAACGACACGACGCGCGGCGAGATCCTCAAGGCGATCATGGAGGGCGCGACGTTTTATTTCGTCGAGGGCATCGACGGGCTGCGCGAGGTCGGCATCGACATGCGCGAGCTGGTCGCCACCGGCGGCGGCGCGAAGTCGGACGCGTGGCTCCAGATCAAGGCCGACATCCTCGGCGTCCCGTTCGTCCGGCCGCGGATCACCGAGTGCACCATCCTCGGCGCGGCGATGCTCGCGGGAATCGCCACCGGAGCCCTCGCGGACCCTGCGGACGCCACGCGCCGATTTGTCGTCCGCGAGCGCGTCTTCGAGCCCGACCGCGCCCGCCACGAGCGCTACCGCGAGCAGCACGAGCTCTACCGCCGACTCTACCCCGCGCTGAAGGATATCCAGGCGCGCCTCTCCGTGTGACTCGTACTCGTCCTCGTCCTCGTCCTCGATCCCGTCCCCGGTCCCGGTCCCGTGCCCGGCCCCGTGCCCGAAGATTATCGTCGTCACCGCGACGGCCGACGTCGGGGCCGATCGCCGCAGTTCGAAACCGAGACCGAGGCAAGGGACCGACACGGAGAGAGACGCTACCCGGGAACGTCCTGAACGCGGATCACGCTGGAAGCGAAGGGCGTCTGCTCCAGCGCGTTGCACAACCGCTCGTCGCCGGTCACCAGGCGTCCATTGAGGGCCAACGCCAGTGCGACGTAGAGGCTGTCGTAGACGGTGCGCGAGACGTCGACGGCCAGCTCGAGAGCAGCATCCAGGAGCGGCGGAGACGGATGGGATTCGAGCGGTACAGCACTCAGAGCTCGAAGAATCGACCGCGCCTCGGCGTCACTCAGTTCGCCCCGGACTACCTTCTTCCACAGGATATTGCCGAACTCCGGAAAGAACAGATCCGGTACGTGGAGGTCACGGCCATGATCCAGGAGTCGAGCGGCGAATCGAGAGTGGATCTCGGGCACATACCACTTCACTCCGACGCTCGCGTCCACGACGAGGCAGCTCATCGCGTTCGATCATCCGCCAACAGCTCCGCGCTGTCCGTGTGTTTGCGACCCGCCAGCTTCTTGCGGATGCGCTGAGCCAGTCCTCGAGCTCTCGACATGTCCACTCGCGAGGCCCGCTCCAGAATGTCCCTCAGCTCGGCTTCCAGCGACCGACCATGGGCGCGAGCTCGCTTCTTGAGGTTTTCGAGGACCTTTCGATCGACGTCTCTCACAAGTACCTGGGCCATCGCAAGCCTCCAAGGAAGTCACAACCAAACGTTTGATGCTATCATAATGATAGCGTCATGGTCGTGATCAGTCCAGGGAAGACTTCAGTTTTCTTCGCGCGCCGGAGGCCAACGGAGAATCCCGAAGTTTCTCGGATCGGAATCCGGCTCTCGCTTGCCGACCGGGCGAGTGAGTTCGACCACGTGCTACGCGTGCGATTTCGGAGGACGGCCCTCCAGCCGCGCGCAGCCTGACGGCGCTCTCACTTCCCCGTCGCCGACCGGCGTGCTTCGCCGATGCAGTACAGGTGGCGCGTGCCCCGGATGTAGATGCGGCCGCCGCTGATCGCCGGGGACGCGGCGCAGTCCTCGCCGAGCTCGTTCTCGGCGACTCGGTCGAAGGTCTCGCCGGGGCGGACCACGGTCATGACGCCGTCGTCGGCGAGGAAGTACACCAGGCCGCCGGCCGAGACCAGGGAGGCGCTGTATCGCGAGCCGAGGCGCTTCATCCAGTGCCGTGTTCCCGTCGGCGCGTCGAAACAGCTGGCGATGCCACCATCGGACACCACCAGGAAGTGCTTCCCGACGACGATCGGCGAGGGGACGTACGCGGCGCCGCGGTTCGTCCGCCAGGCGATGTGCGTGTCGGTCACGTTGCCGGAGCCGTCCGGGCGGATGGCCAGGATATGGTGCTCCGGGTAGCCGGCGGTCAGGAAGAGCAGCTTCCCGTCGTACACCATCGAGGCGACGAATTGCTCGGTCGGCCCGTCGATCACCCAGTGCCGGTTGCCGGTGCCCGGGTCGTAGCTCGCCACCGACTTGCTGCCCGAGAGGATCATCTGCGTCCGCCCGTCGATCTCGCGAATGATCGGCGTGACGTAACTGCGCGTCTTGTTCTCGCGGTCGATTCGCCAGCGAACGCGTCCGTCCTCGCGATCGAGCGCCACGATCCAGGCGTCGCCGTCGTGGTCTCCATTGACGATGGCGAGGTCCTCGTGCAAGACGGGGCTGCTGCAGAAGCCGTGTGCGCTGATGAACTCGCCGGGTTTCGCCTCCCACTTCCTGTTGCCCTCGAGGTCGTACGCCGCGACGACGACACGGCCCACGGTGACCGGCCTGGGAGTCGATACGTTCGGGGCGGGTACCGTCCTGCCGTCGGTCTCGAGAAACGTGACGACGATGAGCTCGCCGTCGGTGACCGGAGTGCTCGAGGCGTAGCTGTTCAGGTGGTGCTTGGTCTCGAGGAGCGACTCGAGCACCGTGCGGCGCCACACCTCGCTGCCGTCGGCGCGATTGAGGCAGAGGAGGACTCTCTCCTTCTTCTCCTTCAGGCAGGAGACGAGGAAGATGCGATCGCCCCAGACGATCGGCGAGGCATGGCCCTCACCCGGAACCACGACCTTCCACGCGATGTTCTCGCCGGTCTCGCCGTTCCAGCGCGCCGGGACGCGCTTCTCGAGACTCGTCCCGTCGCCCCGCGGCCCGCGCCAGCCGTTCCAGCTCTCCGCGATGGCCGACGGCGCGGCGGCGAGGACGAGGATGACGACCAGGGGCCTGACGATCCGGTCGAGCGAGCCCCTTCCGATAAACCTCACGGTGCGTGTCACGATGCTCTCCAGGATGATCTCGGGTCAGAATCGACGCAGAGTCGACGCAGAGTCGTCGACGCAGAGAGCCGACTCGGCGGCAT
Source organism: Planctomycetota bacterium (assembly GCA_041569895.1). Lineage (GTDB taxonomy): Bacteria > Planctomycetota > UBA8108 > UBA8108 > JACQVS01 > JBFFXF01. Next base: position 29,152 of record JBFFXF010000002.1, read on the forward strand.
GCCGGCTCATTGTACCGGCGCGGCGATCAAAGGGAACTCCGGGGGACTCCCTTGATCCGTCGTGCGGGCTCGAATAGACTGGCGCAGCCATTGAACATGGGGAGCACGGAGAGCGCGACATGCTGACGATCTACTCCGATTACGACCGCCGACCGAACCACTGTGACGGCCTGTCACGGCGCGGCTTCCTGAAGATCGGCGGCATGGCCGCCGGCGGTCTCTCACTCGCCCAGCTCCTGCGCGCCGAGTCCGAATCCGGCACCGGCAGCAACCACAAGGCGATCATCAACGTCTACCTCCCCGGCGGTCCGGCTCACCTCGACATGTTCGATCTCAAGCCCGACGCGCCGAAGGAGATCCGCGGCGAGTTCAGACCGATCGAGACCAACGTCTCGGGAATCCAGATCTGCGAGCTCTTCCCGCGTCTGGCCTCGGTGATGGACAAGTTCGTCATCATCCGCTCGATCGCCGACGCGGACGGCCGGCACGACTGCTACCAGTGCATGACCGGCCACAAGAAGGGCAAGGAGTCGCCCCCCGGCGGCTGGCCGCAGCTCGGCGCGTACGTGTCGAGGCTCCAGGGGCCGGCGGCGCGCGGCACACCGCCGAACCTGTCGTTGATGTATCCGACCGGAAACCGCACGTGGGGCGAGGCGGGCACCGGCGGCTTCCTCGGCCACTCGCACACGCCGACGCAGCTCGTCAACAAGGACCCGAATCACCGCGCCGACAACATGACGCTGCGCGGCATCACGCTCGAGCGGCTCCACGATCGCTACCGGCTGATGCGCTCGCTCGACTCGTTCCGGCGAGAGATCGACACCTCGGGCGTCATGGACGGGATCGACACCTTCACGGAGCAGGCGGTCGACATCCTGTCGTCGTCGGGGCTCGCGCGGGCGCTCGACCTCTCGGAGGAGGACCCGCGCATCGTCGAGCGCTACGGCGAGAACATCCCCAAGTACCAGCGTGACGGCGCGCCGAAGATGGTGCGCAACTTCCTCGTCGCACGACGACTCGTCGAGGCCGGCGCGCGCGTCGTGTCGCTCAACTACAGCCGCTGGGACTGGCACGGCGGCGACGGCATGAACTTCCCGCGCTCGCGCCAGGAGTTCCCGCTGCTCGACTCCGGCCTGTCGGCGCTGCTGATGGACCTCTCGGAGCGCGGCCTCGACAAGGACGTCTCCGTCGTCGTCTGGGGCGAGTTCGGACGCACGCCGAAGATCAACAAGAAGAACAGCCGCGACCACTGGCCGAAGGTGTCGTTCGCGCTGCTCGCGGGCGGCGGCATGCGCACGGGCCAGGTGATCGGCGAGACCAACCGCAACGCCGAGTACCCCATCAAGCGCCCGGTCACCTTCCAGGAGGTCTTTGCGACCCTCTACCACAACGTCGGCATCGACGTCTCGACCACCCGCGTGCGCGACCTCCAGGGACGCCCGCACTACCTGGTCGACCCGGGAGTCGAGCCGATGCGCGAGCTGGTGTAGGCCTGACTCACGACCCCGACGAGACGTCGTAGCAGAAGAGGAGCTCCTGGTCGCGCAGGTAGAGCTTGCCGCCCGAGATCACCGGGTGGGTCCAGATGCGGCCGCGTGGGCTGCGGCGGTCGCTCAGGGGGCTGAGGCGGAAGCGGCCGTGCTCGCGGTATCCGCGGGTGGTCGCCTCGACGAGCGCCACGGTGCCGTCGCGCTCGTCGACGCAGTAGAACCGCCCGTCGGCGTACGTGAGGCAGCCCTTGCCGAGCTCTCGCTTCTCGCTCCAGACCTGGTCGCCGGTCTTGAAATCCTGGCACGTCCAGCCGTTGCCGTCGGAGTAGCCGTAGATGTGCCCGTCGAGCAGCACGACGCCGCCGTGGTGGTTCTTCATGACGCGGTTGAAATAGACCTCCTCGACCGCGTTTCGCTTGCCGATCTTCAGCAGCTTGCAGCCGACGCCGTAGCCCGACGTGACGTAGACGTGACCGTCGTGGAAGATCGGCGTCGGGATCACCGCCGTGCGTCCCGGCCACTCGGCGCGCCAGAGAAGCCGGCCGTCCTTCGCGGCGACGCCGGCGACGCTCTCCATCGTCAGCTGGATGTACTGCCGGACGCCGTTGTGCTCGGCGGCGATGATCGAGGAGTACTGCGCCCGGTCGCTGAACTTCTCGCTCTGCCAGACGCGCTTCCCGGTGCGCTTGTCGAGCGCGACGATGGCGCCCTTCCTGCCGCCCGGCGTGCAGACGACGAGGTTGCCATCGACGAGCAGTGACTCGGTGTACCCCCAGCCCGGCGTGCGCCCGCCGAAGTCCTTCATCGCGCGGCGCCAGATGACCGTGCCCTTGGACCGCGAGACGCACACGAGATCGCCGCGCCCGCCGAGCGCGTAGAGCACGCGGCCGTCGACGGTGGGCGTGCCCCGCGGCCCGTCGCCCCAGCCGTTCGAGAGCAGCTCGCCGACCTCGGCGGACCAGAGCTCCTTGCCCTTGTCGCCGATGGCGATCACGTGCTCGGTGCGGCCGCGACCGCCCATGGTGTAGACCGTGCCGTCGACGACCGCCGGACCGGAGTAGCCGATGCCGGCGTCGCGGAAGAGCCACACGCGCTTCGGGCCATCGTCGGGCCACGACTTCAGCAACCCGGTCTCGGTGGAGATATCGTTCCGATTCGGGCCGCGCCACTGCGGCCAGTCGGTGGTGGAATCGCTGGCGAGGCCGTCAGCGGCGACGAGGACGGCCGCGAGCGACGCGGCGAGCGCGACGCGGGAGGTCTTCAGGCTCATCTGGATCATCCGGTGCTTCTCCACTGGTTGTGACGTTTGATCTGCCCGGCGACTACTTCTCCGGGGCACCTCGACCGGCGGGCGCCAGCATCTCGAGATCGCGAAACCGCACCTCGACATCCTGACCGCCGTGGACCTGGAGCGCGATGAGGCCCTCGCGCCGGCCCGGGTCGTCCCGCACCTCGCTGAACTTCGCGCCGTTGACGTGCACGGCGACGCGCTTCCCGTGCGCGGAGACGGTCATCTCGTTCCACTCGCCGGGCCGGAAGTGCTTCTCGAACACCTTCGCGGCCGGCCTCGCGACCCAGCCGCGGCCGCCGGTCTCGTAGAGCCCACCGGTGTCCCGCGCCGCGTCGATGTCGGCCTGGAAGCCCGCGATGCCGAGGTCACCGGGCTGCTTCTCCGTGCGGAAGTAGAAGCCGCTGTTCCCCTCGGTCGCCCTGAACCGCATTCGTATCGTGAAGTCCTTCTGCGGCGCATCGAGGAAGAGGTGGCCGTGTCGCTTCTCGCTCGCCGGGTTGCGGCCGACGATGGCGCCGTCCTCGATCGTCCACGTGCCGCCGCCCTCGGCGGTCCAGCCGTCGAGGCTCTTGCCGTCCCAGAGCGGCTTCCAGCGGTGCCGGCCGAGGTCCTTCAGGCGGATGGCGCGCCAGCGCACGCTGGCGGACTCGGGCTTGCCCGGCTTCGGCCGGTAGCTGTGGACCTGGAGGCCGATGAAGCCCTCGAGGGTCATCGAGTCGACCAGGTCGGCAGCGGGCACGCCGTTCAGCCAGGTGCGGATCGAGTCGCCGCGGCAGACGACGCGAAACGCGTTCCACTCGCCGTGGCGCAGCGCGCGGCGCGCGGCCTCGTTGCCGTCGAGCGGGTAGAGCCAGCCGCGACGGTTCTCGTCGTAGATCCCGCCGCTCCAGAAGCGGGCGCGCTCGGTGTCCGGGTCGATCTCGACCTGGTACCCGCCGACACGGCCGTTCGGCCGCACCAGGCTGCGGATCTGAACGCCCGAGTTGAGCACCGGGTCGACCTTGAACTCGAGCTCGAGCACGAAGTCGCCGTACGTCCGCTCCGTGACCAGGAACGTGTTCGGCGTCCTCGGCGCCGTCGTGCCGACGATCGTGCCGTCCTCGACGCGGTAGGTCGCCTTGCCGCCGAGCCGCTTCCACCCGCGCAGGGTCGCGCCGTCGAAGAGATCGACGAAGCCATCAGCGGAGGTCTCGTCGGCGGGAAGGGCCGTGGCGACGGCGAGGCAGGTTGTCAGGGCGAGGAGGGGGAGTTTCATTGTCGGTTGTCCTGTTGGCCCGCAAATTGATTTCGTGCTCGTGCTCGTCCTCGATCCGCGTTCGACACCGAGACCGATTCCGATTCCGACTCCGATTCCGATGACCGATTCCGATGTCCGATACCGATTCCGACTCCGATACCGATACCGAGTGGGTAGGACTCTCTCTCAATCTGCGTCATCTGCGTTCCCGTCCTCGTCCTGCGGTCGCCCGGAATGCGGAAGCCTACCACGACATCGCCCCGTCTCAAAGCGATCGATCGATCACCGGTCGTTCGCGATGTCGTCCAGGAACGACTCGACGAGCTGCAGGAAGCGCGCCGGCGACTCCATGTGGAGCATGTGGCCCGCTCCGGGGACGTTGGCGATTCGCGTGCGCGGCGCGCGGTCCTTGATGGCGCCCGCGACGCGCGCGATGTCGGCGTGGTCCAGTGTCGGCACGAGCACGAGCACCGGCGGGCGCAGCCGATCGAGGAGCTCGATGGCCGGTCGCGGCACGCGGAAGAGCGTGCGGTCGAGCGAGAACACGCCGGCGTTGTCGACCACCAGTCGTCGCAGGCGATCCCGGAGCTCCGGTCGCGAGCGCGCCGAGGGCGCGAAGTGCGCGTCGTCGATGAGGGCGCGGGCGAGCCCCTCCGCGCCATCGCGCTCGAAGACGCGGCTGAAGCCGGCGGCGCGCTCGAGGAACTCGCGCGACCACTCGAAGCCGCCGAGCGTCGGCGCCAGGAGCACGAGCGCGTCGACGCGCCCGGGATGCGCCAGCGCGAAGTCGAGCGCGAGCCCGCCGCCCATCGACACGCCGATGATCGTGACGCGATCGACCCGCGCGCGATCGATCACGGCGAGCATGTCGTCGATCGGCGAGTGCTCGGCGACCGGCGCGGGCGAGCGGCCCCAGCCGCGGGGATCGTATCGGATGACGCGGAAGCGGCGGGCGAGCTCGACGAACGCGTCGTCCCACTGGCGCAGGTCGATGGCGCCGCCGTTGACGAGAAGCAGCGCGCGCCCACGCCCGGCGGCCTCGATCCAGACACGTCCGTTCTGGACATCGGCCCAGCCCGCGGCGATCTCCGGCGGTGCGACCGCGTCCGCGGAGCGCCGGACGTCCGGCGCGCCGCACGAGCTGACACCGACGAGCAGCGCCAGCAGCGTCGGGCTCGACACCACCGCGAGCGCCGACCTCGATCGGCGGCGTCCGGTCATGCTCATGACGGCACCTCGATGCCGAGCGCCGCGAGCTCGCGCGTCGCCGCCTCCGCCCAGCCGCGGTTGGCGGCGGGGCTCTGCGGGCTCGGGTGGAGGACGCGCCCGATGGAGAACGGCAGCCCGTCGAGCGCGGCGCGAGCCCTCGACTCGGCGAAGTTGCCCACCCCGACGACGAACCGCGGCGCGGTCGCCTCGATGCTCTCGCGCAGAGCGGCGTCGCAGATCTCGAAGAGCCGATCGCGCGTCGTCCGCGGCAGCTTGTCGGGCGTCCGGTTGCGGCCCGATGCCTCCATGAAGACGAGCGGGCAGTAGTTCAGGATGAAGAAACGGCTGAAGAAGCGCCGCGGCGTCTTGAAGCGCTCGCGCGCCCAGCCCCAGAGCCGCGCGCCGCTGACCTCGCTGCGCGGACAGTCGAACCCGAGCACCGGCCGCTTCGGGTGCTCGCGGGGCGGCTTCCCGACCCGCCCGCGAACTCCGAGCCAGTCACGCACCAGCGCCACCTCGCCGAACGGCACCCCGGTCTGCGCCATGCCGAACGGCCCGGGGTTCATCCCCACGAGCACCGCCTCGCACCCGCGGCGCGCGTGACGGCGGATGTAATCCTCGTGCGCCTCGCGTGCGTAGACGAGCGGGTTGTAGACGTAGGCCACGGGCGCGGAAAAGCGAAGCGATGCGAGCTGGCGGGTGAGCTTGCGGGAGATGGCGATGAGCTGCTCGTTCACGTCAGGCACCGTTCGTCTGTCCACGTTCCCGTTCCCGGAATACCGAAGAGAAGACTCATGAGGAAGGCAAGAAACGCCAGGAAAGCAGGAAACGGATGGACTGATGGGGTTGCTCTTCGTGAGCGCCTCGCCTCTCGGGGAGTCCTCGAACCGACGTGGGACATCCGAAGCAGAACACCCAAACCCGCTTCCTGCCCTCCTCTTCCTCCTGATTTCCTCATGAATCGTCGGCAGAAAGCGCTCCCGCCGCCAGGAAAGCCAGCAGGTCCGCCATCCCCCGCACGTCGATCTCCTTCTCCAGGCCCTCCGGCATGAACGACACGCCGCTGCTTCTCAGCGCGCGGATCTCCGATCGCAGGATGGTCTCGCTGCGCCCGTCCGCCAGACGGAGGGTCAGCGCCGTGGCGGTCTCCGACGTGATCGCACCCGCCAGGGAGCGGCCGTCTCGGGTGACGACGAGGTAGCCGATGAACTCCGGGGCCACCTCGCGGTTCGGGTCGAGGACGTTCAGCACCACGCTCTCCGCGCCGCGTGCGAGCATCGCGACGAGGTTGGGGCCGATCTCGTTGCCGACGCCGCCGACGCGGTGACACGTCGCGCAGCTCTTCTCGAAGAGCTTCCGGCCACGGTCGGGATCGCCCTCGATGTCGAGCGCGTCACGGTACTGCGCGACCACCGCGCTCCGGTCCGTGGTCGAGGCCTCGCCGAGCAGCTCGCGGGCGCGCTCGCGGATCGTCGGATCCGGATCGTCGCGCAGGAGGCGCACGCGCACCGGGTCGAGGTCCGTCGCGAGCAGGGCGCCGCCCTCGATGGCGTCGAGCACGGCGCGGACTCGCGCCGCGCTCCCGAAGAGGAGCTCTGCCGCGCTGCGGCGGGCCTCGGGCCCGAGCTCCGGCCACGCCGCGATCACCGCCCGGGGCACCGCGGCGTCGTCGAAGCGCGACAGCGCCGAGAGCGCCGCGCGCTGGACCTCGACCGGTTCGCGACTCGAGACGAGCTCGACGAGGAGCTCGCCGTCGGGGGAGAACGAGCCGAGCGCCAGCGTGCGCGCCGCCTCGGCGCGTCGTGCCGCATCGGCCTCGCGATCGCGGGCGATCGAGCGCGCATTCGCCAGGAGCTCGTCGAAGAGCTCGCTGGCCTCGGTGTCGCCGAGCGTCGCCTCGAGCGGGCTTCCGGAACGCCCCAGTCCGTCGCCGAGGCTCGCCAGCAGGGCGTTGCCCGTCTCGCGGTCCCCGGAGGGAAGCGATCGGACCGCAGCGAGGACCTCGGCGATGGCGTCGCGCTCGCCCCTCGCGCCGACCTGCGCCGCCAGCCGGCGAAGCAGCTCGCCGCCGTGGCCGGTTTGCCGAAAACGCTCGTCGTCCAGCAGCAGCGCCAGCACGCGCCCCGCGCCTCGCGCCAGCGAGCTCTGGATGGCGATGCGCATCCACGTGTCGGCGCCGTCTCGCCTCGCCAGCTCGGCCAGCGCGTCGAGACGCCGTGACTCCTCGAGCTCGCCGAGAACGAACGCCAGCTGGTACCTGACGCGCATGTCGTCGTCCGCCGTCATCGCATGGAGTCGTCGCCGCACTTCGGCGGATCGACCGGCGACGCGCTCCGCGAGCAGCACGGCGCGCTCGCGGACGCGCGGGTGCGGGTCGGCGAGCGCGCCGACGACGACGTCCGCGGCGAGAGCTCCGAGCCCGTCGAGCGTGGCGAGCGCGTGCAGTCGGCCCACGGGGCTTTTCGAGCGGCGCGCGAGCCGCTCGAGCGGCTGCACCGCCGCGTGGTCCTGCTTCTCGAAGAGCAGTCGCTGGGCCGTCTCGCGATGCCACGCGTTCGGGTGCTCGAGGAGTCGGACGAGCGTCGCGGTGTCGGAGCGATCGACGACGCACTCGCTGCCGCGGCGCAGCGGACCACTTTCCGGCTGCCCATCCCACACGACGCGCCAGATGCGTCCGCGGTCGCGTCCGCTCGTCAGGTCCAGGTGGCGCTTGATGACCGGCGGCAGGCTCGCCGGGTGCTCGATCACCTCGCGGTACATGTCGATCACGTGCAGCGTGCCGTCCGGCGCGTTGGCGAGCTGCACCGGCCGGAACCAGATCTCGCGCGAGGCGAGGAACTCCCGATCGCGATCGGCGCGCATCGCTCGCAGGCCGACGCCGTCGGGCTCGAGCCGCTTGCGGTGGACCAGATTGCTGCCGACGTCGCCGACGAAGAGCTGGCCGCGGAACTCGTCGGGCCACGCGTCCCCTCGATAGACCGTGATGCCGGTCGATCCGGTGAAGTACCCGGCGGGGCGACCACCGCCCTCGACCGGGCCGGGCACGGCGCCCGCCACGCGCAGTCGCGTGCGCACGATGCGCCACGGCTCGACCGGACTCAGCCGGAACACCTCCGCCTGCCCGCCGTCGGTCGCGATCAGCACCCTCGGCCCGGGCGCGGCGAGGTGCGGGTTGCGCGCGAGGTGGCGCTCGTCGTACATGACGAGCTCGGCGTGGCTGCTGTTCGAGCACACGAACTTCCGTCCCCAGTCATCGAACGACAGCCCGTGCTGCGCGCCGCCGCTCGTCGCCGCGATGTCGAGGGTGCGAGGATCGAACGAGAAGTCGCGCCGGCCGAGGACGAGGGGCGGCCCGTCGCGACCCGGCACGCGCACCGTGCCGCCGGAGCTGCTCGTCGCGCCGTGGATGCGGTTGTCGAGCCCCCAGCGGAACGAGTTGAGCAGCCCCTGGACGTTGCCGCGGCCGAAGCCGGTGAACGCGACGCGGCGGACGTCGGCGCGCCGGTCTCCATCGGTGTCCTCGAGGTAGAGGATATCGGGAGCCACGGCGACGAAGACGCCATCGCCGGAGCGGATCACCGCGGTCGGCCACGAGAGGCCGTCCGCGAAGATGGCGCTCGCCTCGAAGCGACCGTCACCGTCGGTGTCCTCGAGCAACCGCACCTCGCCGAGGTTCTCGTCGGCCTGCTCGCTGTAGCCGCGCATGCACACGACCCAGAGGCGGTTCGACTCGTCGAACGAGATCGACACCGGGTCGGCCACCTGCGGCTCGGCGGCGACGAGCTCGACGCGGAACCCCTCGAGGACGACGAGCGCCTCGAGCGAGTCGGACGGCGACCTCGGTTCGATGCGGGGGAGCTCGTCGCGATAATCCTCCTCGGCGCCCAGGAAGTCGGCGCGAAAGCCCGCGGGCGCACTGGCGATAACACTGGCGAGGACGACGGCGAGGAGCCGTCGTCGCGGCACTCGTCGCGAATTCACCCGGACATTATAGCGGAAACGACAGGCCCGGGCGCCCGCTTTGCACCCCCGTTGCGTTCAAGTACAATACGACGGCTGTTGTACCGAGTACCACCAGCTCACCCGGGCTGTCCGGGCTCAACTGCCTGCCGGAGCACGAACCCGACGAATGAATCGCCTATACCCCGTCACCACGTCCTTCGTCGTCCTGGTCCTCACCGGTCATCTGCTCGCGGGAGGACCGCCTCCGGAGTTCTCGTCGGCGCACTGGATCTGGCGTCAGGCGGAGAGCCCGGACGGCGAGGTGGCGCATTTCCGCAAGGTCTTCGAGTTGCCGGGCGCGGTCGCCGGCGCGCGTCTGTCGGCGACGTGCGACAACCAGATGGACGTGTACATAAACTCGAAGCGCGTGCTCAGGAGCGGCACGTGGGAGCGCCCGGTCGCCGCCGACGTCAAGGGTGCGCTGCGCGCCGGATCGAATGTCATCGCCGTGCGCGCGAGGAACCAGGGCAGCATCGCGGGCCTGCTCCTCGAGCTGCGCGTCAAGGTCGGCGATGACGAGCGCGTCATCGTGACCGACGACTCGTGGCTGGTCGCGGGTCGGCCGTCACGCGGCTGGCGCGGGCTCGACCACGACACGAGCGACTGGGCACGCGCCCACGTCCACGGCAAGTACGGCGTCGGGCCGTGGGGCACGCTGCCGAAGGGCGGGCCGGCGGTCCAGCTTTCGACGCCGGCCGATGCCGTCGAGTCGCTTCCCGGTTTCCGCGTGGAGCTGCTCTACTCGGTACCGAAGCCCGAGCAGGGCTCGTGGGTGAGCCTGACGACGGATCCGAGGGGGCGGCTGATCGCGTCCGACCAGAACGGCGCGCTCTATCGCATCACGCCGCCGGCCATCGGCGGCGCGGCGGGAGACACGCGCGTCGAGCGGCTCGAGGTCGAGATCGGCTCGGCGCAGGGTCTGCTCTGCGCATTCGACAGCCTCTACGTCGTCATCAACGGCAACTCGCACGGACGCGGCAGCGGGCTCTATCGAGTTCGCGACACCGACGGTGACGACCAGTACGACGAGATCACCCAGCTGAAGCCGCTGCGCGGCGGCGGCGAGCACGGGCCGCACGCCGTCGTCCTCGCGCCGGACGGCGAGTCGCTTCTCGTCCTCGGCGGTAATCATACCGATGTGCCGGACGGGCTGGCCTCGAGCGCGGTGCCGACCAACTGGGGCGAGGACCTGCTGCTGCCGCGGCAGTGGGACGCCCGCGGGCACGCCCGCGGACGGCTCGCTCCCGGTGGCTGGGTCTGTCGCGTCGATCCGGAGGGCAAGGAGTGGGAGCTGATCAGCGTCGGCTACCGCAACCAGTACGACGTCGCCGTCACTCCCGAGGGCGATGTCTTCACGTACGACGCCGACATGGAGTGGGACATGGGCGCGCCGTGGTACCGGCCGACGCGCGTCTGTCACGTCACCAGCGGAAGCGAGTTCGGCTGGCGCTCCGGCACGGGCAAGTGGCCGACGTACTACCCCGACTCGCTGCCGGCGTTGATCGACATCGGCCCGGGCAGTCCGACCGGCGTCGGCGTCGGCACCGGCGCGAAGTTCCCCGCGAAGTACCAGCGTGCGGTCTACGCGCTGGACTGGACCTTCGGGACGATGTACGCCATCCATCTCGAGCCCGCCGGCGCGAGCTACACCGCCACCAAGGAAGAGTTCGTCAGCGGTCGTCCGCTGCCGCTCACCGACGTCGTCATCGGACGCGACGGCGCGATGTACTTCACGGTCGGCGGTCGCGGGACGCAGTCCGGCCTCTATCGCGTCACGTACGTCGGTTCGGAGTCCACCGAGCCGGCCTCGCCGCTTGCCGATCGAGCGGCTGCGCGGGCGCGCGAGACTCGCCGGTCGCTCGAGGCGTTCCACGGCCGCCGGGACCCGGCCGCGATCGACGCCGCGTGGCCGCACCTCGGGAGCGCGGACCGCTTCATCCGATACGCCGCCCGGATCGCCATCGAGCATCAGGACGTCGCTCTCTGGAAGGAGCGGGCGCTGTCGGAGCGTGATCCGAGGACCGCGATCACGGCGCTCATCGCTCTGGCGCGACAGGGAGACGAGGAGCTGGCGGAGCGGGTCGTCGGGGCGCTCGAGCGCATCGACTTCGGCGCGCTCGATCGGACGCGCAAGCTGGAGATCCTGCGCGCGTACGCCCTGGCCTTCATCCGTCTCGGCAAGCCCGACCGAGAGGACGCCGCGCGCATCGCCAGGCAGCTCGACGCGCACTATCCGGCGGGCGACGACATGCTCAACCGCGAGCTCAGCCGCGTGCTGGTGTATCTCGACTCGCCGACGGTGGTCGCCAAGACGCTGGAGCTGATGGCGCGGGCCGAGCCCGAGGGCGTGCCGGACATCCAGGCGCTCCTCGAGCGCAACAGGGGCTACGGCAACACCGTCATGGCGATGTTCCAGAACCGACCGGTGCGGCAGCAGATCCACTACGCGCTGGTGCTCCGGAACGTGCGCTTCGGCTGGACGCTCGAGCAGCGGAAGCAGTACTTCTCGTGGTTCCACGAGGCGGCGAAGGCGAAGGGCGGCGCGAGCTACCACGGCTTCCTGAACAACATCCGCAAGGAGGCGCTGGCGAACTGCTCGGACGCGGAGCGCCGGGAGCTGGCGTCGATCACCGGCGAGCAGATCAAGGTGGCGGACCAGCCGAAGGAGCTCCCGAAGCCGAAGGGACCGGGACGGCAGTGGACGGTCGACGACCTGCTGCCGCTCGTCGAGGGCGGGCTGCGACGCCGCAACTTCGAGAATGGCGAGCGCAGCTACCTCGCGGCCCGGTGCGGCACGTGCCACCGGTTCGACGGCGCCGGCGGCTCGGTCGGGCCCGATCTGACGGGCGTCGTCAGTCGGTTCTCCTGGCCGGACCTGCTCGAGGCGACGATCGAGCCGAGCAAGGTCATCTCGGACCAGTACGGCTCGACGATCGTCACGCGACGCGACGGATCGATCACCATCGGTCGCATCGTCGAGGAGAACGACGACGAGATCGCGCTTGTCGTCGATCCGATGGACCTCGACAACCTGACGGTGGTGCCGAAGAAGGAGATCCTCCGAACGGCCCCGGCGCCGATCTCCCTGATGCCAGAGGGGCTGCTCGATCCGCTCAATCGCGACGAGGTGCTCGATCTGCTCGCGTATATGATGTCACGCGGCGATCCGAAGGACCGCGTGTTTCGTTGAGCGTCGTGACGTGACCTGAGCGGGGCGCCGCGGAGGCCCGTGCCCGAGGATTCGGGAACGGGAACGGGAACGGCAACGGGTACGGGGTGCCATGAAGACGTTTGTTCGGGGGGCGTGGAAGGACGCCGACACGAGGATCGAGGTCCGCAATCCGTTCGACGGATCGGTGATCGACACCGTGCCGGCATGCGATGCGGACGACGTGGAGGCGGCGCTCGCCGGCGCGGTCGAGGGCGCCGCGGTGATGCGGTCGGTCACCGCGCTCGAGCGCTCGCGCATCCTGTCGCGCGCCGCGGAGCTCCTCGAGGGACGTGCGGAGGAGCTCGGGCGGACGATCAGCAGCGAGGAGGGAAAGATCCTCGCCGAGGGCCGGTTCGAAGCGGTCCGCGCCGCCGAGATCCTCCGGCTCTCCGGCGAGGAGGCCAAGCGCCTCACGGGTGAGGTGGTGCCCCTCGACGCGGCGCCCGGCGGCGAGAACAAGCTCGGCTACACGCTGCGGGTGCCCTGCGGCGTCGTCGTGGCGATCTCGCCGTTCAACTTCCCGCTCCACCTCGTCGCGCACAAGGTCGGTCCGGCCCTGGCCGGCGGCAACGCCGTCGTCCTCAAGCCGGCGAGCGACACGCCGCTCTCGGCGCTCAAGCTCGTCGAGATCCTGATGGAGGCGGGGCTGCCGCCGCTGGCGCTCTCCTGCGTCACGGGAAGCGGCTCGAGCGTCGGCATGGCGCTCTGCTCCGACCCGCGCGTCCGCAAGATCAGCTTCACCGGCAGCTACGAGGTCGGCGAGCGCATCTGCAAGAGCGCCGGAATGAAGCGCGTCACCATGGAGCTCGGCTCCAACTCGCCGCTGGTGATCATGGACGACGCGGACCTCGAGCGGGTCGTCGAGGCGACCGCCGCCACCGGTTTCGCCAACGCCGGGCAGGTCTGCATCTCGACGCAGCGCGTGTTCGCCCATCGCTCTGTCTACGGCGACTTCCTCGGCGCTCTGAAGACGCGCGTCGAGGCGATCACCACCGGGAACCAGCTCGACGAGGGCACGGCGATGGGGCCGATGATCCGCGCCTCCGACGCGGAGCGCGTCGAGAAGTGGATCGCCGAGGCGGTCTCCGCGGGCGCCCGACTCGTCACCGGAGGACGGCGGAGCGGCGAGACGATGATGCAGCCGACCGTGGTCGCCGACGTCGATCGCTCGATGCGCATCAGTCGCGAGGAGGTCTTCGGTCCGGCGGTCGGCGTGGCGGCGTTCGACGACATCACGGAGGCGATCGCCGCCGCGAACGACACGGAGTACGGCCTGTCGGCCGGGATCTTCACGCGCGACATCGATCGTGCGGTGCGCTTCGCGGCCGGAGTCGACAGCGGCAACATCCACATCAACTGGGGGCCGCAGTGGCGCGCCGATCTGATGCCGTACGGCGGGCTGAAGAACAGCGGCATGGGCAAGGAGGGACCGCGCTACGCCGTCGAGGCGATGACGGAGGAGAAGATGGTCGTGGTCCACCTGCGGAGCTGAAACCGATGGCGACGACGGCCGCCGACCTCCTTGTCGCCGAGCTCCGGGATCGCGGCGTTCCATTCGTCGCCACGCTGAACGGGCACGGGCTCGATCCCTTCTACGTCGCGTGCCGTCGCGGCGGCATGCGCGTCATCGACGTTCGCAACGAGCAGGCGGCGAGCTACATGGCCGAGGTCGCCGGCCGACTCAGCCGTTCTGTCGGCGTCTGCGCCGTGAGCGGTGCGGTCGCCCACGCCAACGCGCTCTCCGGCGTGCTCAACGCGCATCTCGACGGCGCCCCCATGCTCCTGATCACCGGCATCACGCCGATCGCCCGTCTCGGCCTGGGGGACTTCCAGGATTTCGACCCGGTGCCGATGACGCGGCCGATCACCAAGCTGTCGCGGGTCATCAGCACGCCCGAGAGTGTGGCGCGCATCGTCCACGATGCGTTCGTCGCGGCCACCACGGGGCGTCCCGGACCGGTGCACCTGGCGCTGCCGCTCGACGTCGCGGAGGCGCAAGTCGACCCGTCCCGCGTCGTGCGCTCGCGGGTGCGCTCGGGCGCCGTGCGCATCGACGACGCCGGGGATCCGGGGCTCGTGGTCGAGGCCGTCGAGCTGCTCCGCGAGTCGCAGCGTCCGGTCCTCGTCGCCGGGAGCGGCGTCCACTATGCGCGCGCCGAGAGGGAGCTCGCCAGCTTCATCAGGCGGCAGGAGATTCCCGTGGTGGTGCCGATCTGGGATCGCGGCAGCATCGCGACGCCGTTGCACGCGTTTCTCGGCGTCGTCGGTGCGGCGTCGGGTTCGGCGGAAATCCTCCCGGATGCGGACTTCGTGCTGCTCCTCGGCGCCGAGCCCGACTACCGGGTCGGGCAGTTGCAGCCGCCGATCGTCTCCCGCGATGCGAAGGTCGTTCGCGTTCACACCGATGAGGGACGCCTGCGAAGCGGCCTCGAGGCGGACGTGAGCATCCAGGGCTCGCCGCGCATGGTGCTGCGCGAGCTCGAGGAAGCCTGCGAGCAGCTCGACTGCCCCCCGGCGACGGCCTGGCTCGAGGAGGCCCGCGCGCGCCGCGATCAGTTCCGCCAGCGGTGCCGCGCATCGGCGGACAAGCTCTCGCCCGGCATCACCGGTCGCGACGTGGTGACGTCGATCCAGGTGATGCTCACCGACGACACCGTGCTGCTGGTCGATGGCGGCAACATCGGACAGTGGTTCCACCAGTTGCTCCCGGACCGCTATCCGGGCCACTGGGTGACGTGCGGCGCGAGCGGCGTCGTCGGCTGGGGCGTGCCCGGCGCGATGGCCGCCCGGGCGCTCCATCCCGAGCGCCCGGTGATCCTGCTCTCGGGTGACGGCTCGTTCACGTTCACGGTCGCCGAGCTCGAGTGCGCCGCGCGCCAGGGCCTGCCCTTCGTCGCGGTGATCGCCGACGACGAGCAGTGGGGCATCTCGCTGACGGGCCACGTCGCGCGCTACGGCGCCCCGCTCTACAGCACCCTCGGCCCGACCCGCCTCGACCTCGTCGCCGAGGGCCTCGGCTGCGCCGGCATGCGCGTCGAGAACAAGGAGGAGCTCGCCCCGAGAATCCGCGAGGCCCTCTCCCTCGACCGCCCGGCAGTGATCCAGGTGCCGATCGTGCCGGGTGGTCCCCGCGGTTAGACCTGCGAGAAAGATCCCGTCCCCGTCCCCGTCCCCGTTCCCGTCCCCGTTCCCGTTCCCGTTCCCGTTCCCGTGCCCGTGCCCGGTCCCGTGCCCGGTCCCGCCGACGCTCCGAAGAACATCCACAGATTACGCACATTGCGCAGATAAAGGAAAGCCGTTCGCACCGACTCGGCGTCTGTGTCAGAATCGGTATCTGTCATCGGTATCTGTCATCGGAATCGGAGTCGGAATCGGACTCGGAATCGGAATCGGAATCGAGGACGAGGACGAGGACGAGAGGCGCCGGACACTCGCATGCATCGCGGTACTTTCTCATGAAACCCACACCACTCATCATCCTCACCATCCTCGCCCTCCCCATCGCTCTCCCCGCCGATGACCGTCCCCTGCGGGCCGGCATGATCGGGCTCGACACCTCGCACGTCATCGCCTTCACGAAAGTCTTCAACGCCCCCGACGCCACCGGGCCGCTCGCGTCGGTGCGGGTGGTCGCCGGGTTTCCCGGTGGCACGGACATCCCCGCCAGCCGCGATCGCGTCGCCGGGTTCACGACGCAGCTGCGCGACATGGGGGTGACCATCTGCGAGAGCATCCCGGCGCTCCTCGCGCAGGTCGACGTCGTGCTCGTCGAGAGCGTCGACGGCCGGCCGCACCTCGAGCAGGTCGCGCCGGTCTTCCGCGCCGGCAAGCGCGTCTTCATCGACAAGCCGCTCGCCGGCTCGCTCGCCGACGCGGTGGCGATCGCCGAGCTCGGCAAGCGACACGGCGTGCCGTGGTTCTCGAGCTCCTCCCTGCGATTCGCTCCGGGAGTGATCGGCATGCGCCTCGAGAGCGAGCGCACCGGGCGGGTGATGGGTTGCGACGCGTGGGGGCCGTGCTCGCTCGAGCCGACGCACCCCGATCTCTTCTGGTACGGCGTCCACGGCGTCGAGATCCTCTTCACCATCATGGGGCCGGGGTGCGAGATCGTGTCGCGCGCGCACACGCCGGGCACCGATCTCGTCACCGGGATCTGGAGCGACGGTCGCATCGGCACGTTCCGCGGCATCCGCAGCGGCAAGGGAGGCTACGGCGCGATGGTGTTCGGCGCGCGGGCGATCGCGCCGGCCGGCGAGTACCAGGGCTACCGGCCACTCTGCGAGGAGATCGCCAAGTTCTTCCTCGGTGGGCCACCGCCGGTCTCGCCCGAGGAGACCATCGAGATCTTCGCCTTCATGGAGGCGGCCGACGAGAGCAAGCGGCGTGGCGGCGGGCCGGTCCGCGTCGCCGACGTCCTCGAGCGGGCGCGCGCGCAGGCGGCGGTGCGGCTGCGGCGGTTCGGCGGGACTCCCAGGCGCGAGGGCGATTCCTGACCGGGCTCACTCGTCGCCGAGATCGAGCCCGACAATGTCGTAGATGAGGCCCGTCGCGCCCATCAGCCGGCGCTCGCGGTTGCCGGTGTTGTAGAGGTTCGAGGCGAGCGTCGACTCCGTGCTCGCCAGGTTGGCGCGCGCCTCGAGCAGCTGGTTGACGTTGACCTCGCTCCGAAAGTACTGCTCGAGGCGCTGGCGATACACCGCCGCCGATTGCGCGATCGTCTCGACGAGCTTTCCGTGGTTCGCGTCGTTGTCGATCAGGCCCTGCGTCTCGGTGACGATGCGCCGGCGCATCAGGGTCTCCTCCGCCTCGAGTCTCGCCCTGAACTGGCGGATCTCGGCCTCGGCCTTGAAGCGCGTCGCGTTGAGTACGTGCTGGTCGTTCAGGCGCACCGTGACGCCACCGCCGACGATCCACCCGTCGAGCCGATCGTCGAAGGTCTCCGATCCCACCGGGAAGAGCGTGCCCTCGAAGAACGTCGTCACGTCATATCGTCCCCGCAGCGCCTGCCGGCGCTGGAGCTCGGCGTTCTCGATGGCGTCGTTGAGGACGGTGAAGGTCGGGTTGTTCTCCCGGGCGCGTCGGATGAGCTCCCGCATCTTCTCGGGATCCTGCGCCTGGACGGCGTACTCGCTCAGACGGTAGGGCGGCGGCGGATCGATGGTGTGCTCCGCGTCGAGACCGATGCCGAGCTCGGCGAGCAGGTAAGTCAGGTATTCCTTGCGGTTCGACTCGTACTGGTTGCGCGTGGTTTCGGCCGTGTTGCGCGTCGACTCGACACGTCCGCGGTCCTCCTCGCGCAGCCGGTTATCGTCGACGAGCTCCTGGAGGTCACTGACGTATCGGGAGTAGATCTCGACAAGACGGTCGTAGTAGACGTAGAGGATGTAGTAGCTCAGCGCGTTGTCGACGTAGTCGCGGTAGGCGTCGAGGTAGTCGAGCTGCGCGCGCCGCGCCGTCGACTCCTGGAACGCCTGCGCGATGACGCGGTCCTGGCGGCGACGCGAGCCGAAGAACGGCTTCTCGACGCGCCCGCGCACGAGAACACCGCTCCCCTCCTCGCGGTCGTTGAGGTCGTCGAAGTGAAAGTTCGAATACGCGCCGCCGCTCTCGAGCGCCAGCAGCCCTCCCTCGAACGTCTCCTTCTCGATGCCGATCACCGCCTCCATCGTCGTTCCGAAGGCCCCGTCGCGGTTCGGGAAGTCGGCGAGATCGGCGCGCGTCTCGACGAACGGCTCGAGCCGGCTGAGGTTGGTGCGGAACTCGTCGAGACCGTGCGCCGCCGCGATCATCTCCTCGCGCGCAGCCCGGACGCGCGGGCTCCGTGCGTGGACGATGCGGACGATGTTCTCGAGGTTGATGCGGTAGGGGGGCGAGAACACGCCGGGGACGAGCGCATCGCCCGTCGTCTCGGTCTCCGCGGATCCATCGCGCGGTGGTCTCGGCGGACCGGTCTCTCCGCGCGCTTCGGCGGATCCCTCCGTGGCCCCGACGTCCATGCCCGTGCCGGCGACGTCGCCCGTGCCACTCGTCGCGTCCGGATCGCCGTCCGGTGTCGGCGTCGGCATCGCACAGCCGGCGAGCGCGTGCAGGAGAATCGTCGTCGCCAGCCAGCCTGCGGCGGTCGTTCGCATGTTCCTCCTCGCGCCCTCGTCCTGTCGAATCACGCAGACCGCCGAGTCTCGCATACGATCCGGGGCGTTTCAACGTCGGGTTCGATCGGTTGTAATGAGAGCCGGGCTATTCGGGTGTCGCGGCGATCGATCGGTAGGGCCACCATCCCGTCGCGAGGTTGCGAAACAGATCTCGAGAAACCGATGCTGATTCTTGCCGCTGCCGATGTCCGCCAGGCGCTGCCGATGCCCGATGCGATCGCGGCGATGCGCGAGGCGTTCGCCGCGCTCGCCGGAGGGCGCGCGCGGGTCCCGATGCGCGGCGTGCTCGACGTCGAACCGTACGCGGGCACGACCCTCGTCATGCCCTCGTTCCTCGGCGGCGACGGCGACGCCACGGACGACGCGCTCGCTGTCAAGGTGGTCTCCGTGTTCCCGCGCAATCCATCGCGGGGACTGCCGCTGATCCATGCCGCGGTCGTGGTCCTCGAGCCCGACACGGGTCGCGTGGTCGCGCTCCTCGAGGGCGGCACGCTCACCGCCATCAGGACCGGCGCGGCGTCCGGTCTGGCGACAGATCTTCTTGCCCGGTCCGACGCTCGGGCCGTCGCCATGCTCGGCTGCGGCGTCCCGGCACGAACGCAGCTCGAGGCGGTGTGCGCTGTGCGCGATGTCGGGGAGGTCCGGGTCTACGGGCCGACCGCCGCGCATGTCGAGGAGTTCATCGCGGACGTCGCCGGGCGGGAGCGCGTGCCGGCGGACCTCCGCGCCGCGTCGCGCGCCGACGAGGCGGTCGCGCACGCCGACATCGTCTGCGCCGCGACGACCTCCGCCGAGCCGGTCTTCGACGATGGCTCCGTGCGTCCCGGCACCCACATCAACGCTATCGGCTCGTTCCAGCCCGACGTGCGCGAGATTCCCGCCGCCACCGTCCTCCGCGCCGTCGTCGTCGTCGACGACCGCGCCGCGGCGCTCGAGGAGGCCGGCGATCTGATCCTTCCGCTCAGGGAGGGACTGATCTCGGCCACGCACATCCGGGCCGACCTCGGCGAGCTGGTCTCCGGTCGCGCGTCCGGGCGTCGCTCGGACGACGAGGTGACGCTCTTCAAGTCGGTGGGCGTCGCGGTCCAGGACGCGGCGGCGGCGCGGGTGGCGCTTCGGCGCGCCGAGGCGCGCGGGCTCGGCCACCGCGCCGCGCTCGAGTCATAGCACGCCTCGCGACACGCCGGCGGCACGGTACCGGGCGCTCCGGCTACTCCTCGGCGCAGACCGACGGGCACCCGAGCACCGGCACGCAGTCCGTCCCGAGCGCCGGTGGGTCGCCGCGCAGGAAGAGGTAGTTCAGCAGGGAGACGGCGTCGGCGAGATTGACGTCGCGGTTGCCGTCGATATCGAGCATCTTCGTGTTTCCGGCGCTCTCGAGCGAGCCCTCGCACGGCAGGCGGTCATGCCGTCCGCCGAAGAGGATGCCGAGGATGAGCACGCCGTCGGTGACGTTCAGGACGCCGCTCTGGTCGACGTCGCCGGGCACCTGCAATCCGGGAAGCACCTCGACGTCCGCGCGACCGGGCGACCCGTGCACCGCGATGCTCGGCCTCCAGCTCGTCGCCTCGCCGAGCAGCTCGCGGTCGATCTCCGGATCGACCAGCACGAGCGAGTGTCCGTTGCCGTCGGTCTCGGGATACCAGTCGTCGTCGTAGCGGAACCGCGCGTAGGGGTACTCCGGAATCGCCGCATCGATCGGGCCCTCGAGCTCGATCAACTCACCGTTGTCGCTCAGCGAGCCCGAGAACTCGCCGAGGATCGTCATGCCGTCGCCGTGCAGCGAGACGAACGCCTCGCGATTGGCCACGATCACGCCGTACTCGCGCGGACCGAGCACGGGCGCGTCGTTGGGGTTGAACCGGAAGGTGACGCCGCGCGCGAACCGCACGTCCGCGAGTGACACCACCTGGTCGCTCGCGTTGTGCAGCTCGATGAACTCGAACTCCCGCGATCGGAACGGACTCTCGGGCGGCGGCTCGGGAGGATTGTACATCAGCTCGGTGATGAGGATCGGCGGCAGCTTCTCGAGGAAGATCGCCTCGGCGAGCCCGCCGCCGCCGAGGCCCTGGAGCAGGATGCGCGCCTTGACGACGGTGTTCCGCGTGATCATCACAGGCCCGCGGTACTCGATCGCGGTGTCGCCCTGCTGGCCCTGCCGCGAGCGCGGGTCGGACCCGTCGAGCGTGTAGAAGATCGTCGAGCCCGGCGGCCCCTCCATGGTGAGCTCGAGCCCGCCCTCGGGGATCAGACCGCCGTCAGGCGAGAGGACCGGAGCCGGCACCAGCTGGCTGTCCATCCAGAGGACGCGACCGATGAGCCAGTCCTTCATCAGTTCGACCTCTTCGTTGAAGGTGCGCGCCAGCGGGTTGGGGTTCGGCCAGAGGTAGCGGCCCAGGATGCGCCACTTCTGGAAGTTTCGCACGCTCGCCTCGCCCAGCAGCTCCGTGTGCTGATCGATGCTTCCGATCAGCTTGTCGATCGAGAACTCGTCGGCGCGGAGCTCGATCCAGCGGTCGGAGTACGCCTTCTGGAACCCCGGATCGGCGAAGAGTCGCGGGTACCACGGGTACTGCTCCGAGCTGATCAGCCTGTAGTACCACCCATCCGACTTCCAGCCCTCGAGGTAATCGGCGTTGCGCAGCGACAGGTTGAAGTCCCAGAGAGGGCCCATGTTCAGCTTGCCGTCGCGGTCCTTGAACATGAACGTGCTCAGGCGGTAGCCATCGATGTTCTTGCAGAGCTCGGTGAGCAGGTGGTGATCGATGAACGCGCCGACGTCGATGTACTTCGCGTAGCCGTTCTCGGGATCGGCGAAATCCTGACCGGCGAGCGACCGGGCGAACTCCGTGAACCAGCCTCGCAGCCAGGCCTTCTGCTGGGCGGACGCGGATCGCGGGCCGCGCTCCTTGGGGTCGACGTAGAGCAGCGTCTGCGCCGCGAACCCCGGTCCGCCCGGAACCGCGAAACCCGAGTCGCCCGGGTCGTTGCGATCCTTCTTGAGAACGTACCCGCCGGTGACCTCGGGCTCGGCGGTCTCCGAGGGGTACAGCTTCTCGATGTCGACGCGGTTCTCGCCGAGCTTGATCTTCTCCATCAGCACGTAGACGCCCCAGTAGTGCGCCATGCCGATCTTCGGCGAGCGCCGCTCGTTGAGGAACAGCTCGCAGAAACGCGTACGCGCGGCGTAGCGGCCGATGTTGTTGCTCCACTCCATCGCGAGCACGTTGCGCATCAGCGACTTGTCCGAGTACGGCCCGTGGAGCACCCAGTCCGACTCCGCCGGCATGCCGAGGAGCGACGCGTCCTCGTCGTTTCCCCGCGCGTCCCAGATCTCGAGGCCGTAGTTCCCCTTCGGCCAGCCGGATGAGCTCGATCCGCGGCGCTTCATGCCTGCCGGGCCGATGTACCCCGGTGTGTCGACGATCCCCGTGCGCCCGCCCGCGGTCTCGATCGTGGCGACGTAGGCCGGAATGAAGGAGCTGCCGTTGGGCGCGCCGAACGGGTTGGCGATGACGATCGGCAGGTTCGAGTCGAAGTCGGCGGCGTTCTGGTCGATGGCGATATAGGTGAGCGTCAGCGTCGGGCTCGGGACGCGGTCGGGTTGAAACGCACGCGCCCGGACGACACTGGTCACGTCGATCGGGATCGGATCGGTGAAGACCGTCGAGTCCTCCGTCGGCTGGCCGCCGTTGACCGTGTACCGGATGACCGCACCGGCCGCGTCGACGGAGAAGCCGAGATCGAAAGCCTCCACGAACGTGCCGCTCGACTGCGACGGGACGGGCGCCGGGACGACACCCGGGAAACCCTGAGACCGGTTCGGCAGGCCCGGCGTCGACTCGGTGAAAAAGAGGGGCGCGTCGCGGGCGACCGAGAGTATGCGATCCGATCGAATCGACGGAGCGAGCAGGAAATCGCCGTTCGACGTCGTGAAGTTGAGCCCGTGAAACGCCAGCACGTTGTCACCCTCGCGCAGCAGCTCCCCGTGGCGCGAGATGTTGAACTCCACCTCGTTCGGCGCGGTGTTGTTGCTGGACGTCGCCCTCGAGTCGAACGCCAGCTCGTCCGGCGCGTTGAAGCGCTCGATCTCGACTCCGTTGAGATAGGCGACGAAGCCGTCCTCGAATCGCATCGTCAGCATCAGCATGTCGAACTCGACCGGGCCGTCGATCCGGAACGGCACGCGGATGAAGACCGACGAGTTGACGCGGTGCATGTCGGCCTCGATGTCGGTCGAGATGAACTCGTCGTACGGACTCTCGTCCCTGCGGTCGAAGCCGATCCCGATGGTCGCGGGCTTCCAGCCGGCGTCGTCGAAGTCGATCGCGGTCCACTCGGTGCCGAGAGCGTCGCTGTCCGGGACCAGGTAGCGCGCCCCGGCGCCCGGACCGAGCAGGTCCCTGGAGTCGGTCTCCATCGTGAAGCCGTACGAGACATCCGTCGGCTGCGCCGGCAACGACGGCCGGAACTCCGATGCGACCGAACCGTCGGCACGGATGAGCGCGAGGTACTCGCCGCCGCTCGACAGCCTGAAGTTGGTGTGCAGCTCGCCCTCGGTCCGCCTGCGGTCCTTGCCGGAGGCGAAGACGAGGAGAAACTCGCCCGGGAAGATCGTCCGCGCCGGAAACCGCCACTTCGCGCGGTCGGCGGGATCGTCCGTCAGCCGCCAGCTCTCGAGGCTGACCGGCTCGGCCGCGGCGTTGAAGAGCTCGATCCAGTCAGGACTGCGGTCGTCCTCGTCGACGAGCGTCAGGTCGTTCGACGACATCAGCTCAGTGATCACGACGTCCTGCGCCCGTCCCGGCGACAGCACGAGAACGAACACCGCGACAAGCCACCATGCGCTTCTGGGATTCAT
Organism: Planctomycetota bacterium; assembly: GCA_041569895.1. GTDB lineage: Bacteria > Planctomycetota > UBA8108 > UBA8108 > JACQVS01 > JBFFXF01. Next base: position 52,605 of record JBFFXF010000002.1, read on the forward strand.
GAGACCCGTACCCGGTTTGCAGCGGCCGGTCGTCGGCCGCGGATTATCTCGACAGCACCCCCCGCAGCGACATGATACGTGTCGGCGGCACGTCTCTCAAGGGGATCCTGTGCTCCGATCCCGGTCCCGGACCCGTGCCCGATGAGGCAGCTCGACGCCGCTGGCGAGTTTTGACGGCAGACAACGGCAAGGAAGGCAGGAAGGCAGGAACGCAGGAAGAGAGAGACTGGAGAAGCGCATCCCACAGCGCGGAAGCGCGGTCGACGAACGACGAGGACGGGAACGCAGATTGCGCAGATTGCGCAGATTGGCGCAACGGTCGACTCGAGTGAACCCATCCGAGTTCTCTGACCGCAGCATCGGAATCCGAATCGGAATCGGATCTCGGAGTCGGATCTCGGAGTCGGAATCGGAGTCGGTGTCGGTATCGGAGTCGGTATCGGTTCTCTGTCTCTGATCTCTGTCTCTGTCCCGGACCCACTCCGACCCGAAGGTCGATCGAGGACGAGGACGAGCTCGGGAACGGGAACGGGAACGGGAACGGGAGGTGTGGAGACTTTCATTCATCCCCCCGATCTGCGAGCATGTTCCGGATCTGAAAGAAACTCCCGGAGGTCGACTCATGCCTTCTCCGTCCGTTCTTTTTCTCGTCTCCACCGCCGCGCTCCTCGCTCCCGACGAGGTGCCCGGGCCGGTTGCGGCGTTCCTTCATGCGGCCCGTTCGGTCGGGCCCGAGGGGGCGGGCAACGTCGCTGCCGGTCGCGCGTGGCGCGAGCTCGTTGGCGCCGTCGGCGCGGATGCCGTGCCCGCGTTGCTCGCCGGTCTCGATGGCGCGTCTCCGGTCGCAGCGAACTGGATCCGCAGCGCGGTGGACGCCGTCGCGGGGCGCGGCATCGCGAAGGGGCAAGCGCTTCCGCGCGAGCGCCTCGAGAAGTTCCTGCTCGATCGCAGTCACGATCCTCGCGCCCGGCGCCTGGCGTGGGAGCTCCTCGTTCGCGTCGAGCCGGCGGCGCGGGAGCGTCTCGTCGCCGGAATGCTCGACGACCCCAGCGTCGAGCTGCGTCGTGAGGCGGTCGCGCGTCTCGTGAGGCAGGCCGAGGCGGCTGGCGATGGCGACGACGCGACGCGGGCGCGGTCGATCTACCGCAAGGCGCTCACCGCGTCGCGCGACGTCGATCAGATCAACGAGATCGCCAGACGGCTGCGCGACCTCGGCGAGGAGGTCGATCTGGTGCGTCACTTCGGTTTCCTGACGCGGTGGAGCCTCATCGGTCCCTTCGACAACAGCGAGCGATCCGGTTTCGACGCGGTCTTTCCGCCGGAGCGTGGCGTCGACCTCGACGCGGCGTGCGAGGGGCTCGACGGGCCGGCGCGCTGGACCGAGCATGTCTCGACGCACGAGCTCGGCATCGTCGATCTCAATCGCGCCATCGCGCACCGCAAGGAGGTCACCGCGTACGCTCATACCCCGTTCACGAGCGAGCGGGAGCGGGACGTCGACTTTCGTCTGGCGACGGTCAACGCCTTCAAGCTGTGGCTGAACGGCGAGCTGATCTTCGCGCGCAACGAGTACCACCACGGCACGGAGCTCGACCACTACCGGGCCCGGGGGCGCCTCCGGGCCGGCCGCAACGACATCCTGCTGAAGGTCCTCCAGAACGAGCAAACGCAGGACTGGGCGGACCACTGGCGATTTCAGATCCGCGTGTGCGACGCGACCGGGACCGCGGTGCTGTCCGCGGACGGCGAGAGCGCGGCGGCGGGAGGGTCGCGATGAGAGCGCTTCTGCTGGTGATTCCGATCGTCGTGCTCGCCGTCGACGCGCTCGAGGGCGGGGACTGGCCGCAGTTCCGGGGACCGGGGAGCCGCGGCGCGGCCACCGGCGCGGATGACCGCGAGGGAACGCTGCCGCTGACTTGCGATGGCGACAGCGTCGCCTGGCGGAAGCCGCTGCCCGGGCGCGGGCTCTCGAGCCCGATCGTCGTCGGTGGCCGCGTCGTCGTCACTGCCAACAGCGGCGCCAGGCAGGACCGCCTGCACGTGCTCTGCCTCGACGCCCGCTCCGGCGACCAGATCTGGGAGCGACAGTTCTGGGCCACCGGCATGACGCGCTGCCACCCGAAGACCTCGATGGCCGCGCCGACGCCGGTGTCGGACGGCGAGCGCATCGTCGCGCTGTTCGCGTCGAACGACGTCGTCTGTCTCGACCTCGACGGCAACCTCCTCTGGCTGCGCGGGCTCAACAGCGACTACCCGCAGGCGTCGAACAGCGTCGGCATGGCGTCCTCGCCGGTGCTCGCCGGGGACACCGTCGTCGTGCAGCTCGAGAACGACAGCGACTCGTTCGCGGCCGGGCTCGATCTCGGGACCGGCGTGAACCGCTGGAAGATCTCGCGCCCCGCCTCGGTCAACTGGTCGTCACCCGTCGTGCTGGCGCATCCGGTCGCGGACAGCGGCGGCCCGGCCACGGTCGTCCTGCAGTCGACGCGCAAGGTCACCGGGCACGATGCGCGCACCGGCCGCGAGCTGTGGGCCTGGGCGGAGCCGTGCAAGGGAATCCCGTCGTCGCTCGCGGCGGACAACCTCCTCTTCGTGCCATCCGACGGGCTGACGGCGTTGCGCCCTCTGGCGAACGGCGATCCGGAGATCCTCTGGCGCTCGCCGCGGCTCCGGACGACGACGGCATCGCCAGTCCTCTATCGCGGCCGCGTCTACGTGCTCACCGGCGATATCCTCAAGTGCGCCGAGGCCGGGGCCGGCGGGCTCTCCTGGCAGTTGCGGCTCGAGGGCCCGTTCAGCAGCACGCCGGTCGCCGCCGGCGGCCACCTCTACCTCTTCAACGAGAAGGGGCTGTGCCAGGTGGTGCGCGTCGACGTCGAGGAGGGCGGCAAGGGCGAGGTGGTCTCGAGGAGCGACATCGGCGAAACCATCCTCTGCACCCCCGCGATCGCCGGCGGCGCGATGTTCGTGCGCAGCGATCGGTCGCTGTGGCGCATCTCCCGGCGCTGAATCGTTCCCGTTCCCGTCGGAGTTGGTCTCCGACAGCTCATCGCGGACGAGGACGAGGACGAGGACGAGTCGGGACCCCGCCCGTTCACCGCACGGGGCCCATGCACTGGATGCCGTTTCCGTGCCACACCGACGCAATCTCGTCGCGCGAGAGCAGGACCCGGCCTTCGAGCGGATCCCAGATCTCGTAGTCGTCGCCCGCCATTCCCATGAAGGTCACCGCGTGTCCCTCGTGGCCGACCGCCGGGTGGTCCACGAAGAGGATCGCGGGCGAGCGCACGTCCTCGAGGCGCGAGAACCTCTCGTTGAGCGTCTCGTGCTCGATTCCGTACGTCGCCAGAGCGTAGCGCATCTGCCCGGGGCTGGTGCCGAGCACGGTGGTGCCCATCAGGTCCGCCGCCTCCGGCTCGGTCACCGGGAGGCCGTAGGAACGGGCGACGTTGGCGATCGCCGCGGCCGCGCAGCTCGAACCGGAAGACTGGAGAACGACTCCGTTTTCCGAGACGGAGTCCGCCAGCCGGTCCGCGACGCGCACTTCCAGCGCCGCGGCGGTCAGCGAGACGGAAGTGATGAGGAGCGTCGAGCACAAGACGAGGCGGCGCCGTTTGCGGTGGCGCGTCAGCAGCGCCAGCGCCGAGGTGTAGCTCGAGACATAGCCGAGGAGAACGACGAGCGCTGACCACGTCACGCCGCTGGCGTGGCGCTGGAGCCAGAGTGGAAGCACCTGGCAGACGCGATCGGAGAGCTGCGCGCCGACCGGAACGGCGAGAAGAACGAGCAGGGCGCTCGACATTGGCAGGATCCACCGGTCGTGCCGGTGGGCGGTCTCGACCGTCACCGAGGGCCGGCGGGCACGCAGCGACCGCGCGCGAAACACGCCGAGCGCCACCGCCAGGAGCACCGCGAGCAATGGCATGATCGTTCTCTTCCCGATCCGCGCTCCCGGCTCGTCCCCCTCCTTCGCCCTCGTCCCGCCGATGAGGCAAGGCCCCTCCGGGAGTATAGCATCACCCCACCCGAAGTGCTGACACCGGACGCCGCCCGGCGTATACTCGGGCCTGCCTGTGTAGGCGGCATTAAGGGGTGCGCAGCCTTTCGGGAGCCGAATCGGGAGTGCCATGATCGCGCAGAACGACAGGGAGCGTCTCACGGCGGTGCTCGAGGCGATGCTCCGACGCCCGCGTCTGCTTCCTGCGCAGACGCTTCGACACCTCGAGGATCACCTCGACTCGACCGACGACAACGTCGCCGCGTTCCTGCGTGTCGCCGCCAGCCAGCTCGAGGAGTACGAGCTCGACATTCTCCTCGCGCCGGCGTTCACGCCGAGCTTCGAGGAGCAGGTGGAGGTGGCGACGCCGCTCCGGGCGTATCGGCCCGCGGCCGGCGACATCCCGGCGATCGTCGCGGAGCTTCTCGAGAGAGTCGCGACCTGTCCGGTGGTGCTTCCCGGAAACGAGCTCGCCGACTTGACGCTCCACGAGGTGCTCGTGTCGCGCTGGGTCGCGCTGCTGCGCCTCGAGCACGCGCCGCCGACCGAGGTGGCGTCGTCGATCGAGGAGGTGCTGCCGGCCGAGCTCGTCGCCGTGGCGCTCGCCAACGTCCGCCGCAAGGGGTTCACGCAGGGACACCAGGAGTGGTTCGCGCGCTTCGTGCCCTTCGCGGTGGACCGGCACGCCGTCGACCGCGAGTCCCTCGACGTCCTCGCCGACTTCCTCGCGTCCCAGCCATCACTCGACCAGGAGGAGCTGCAGGACCGCCTCGAATCCCTGCTCAAGGCGTCGGTCGAGGCCGGCACCTTCGCGCAGAAGGGCCGCATGTACTGGTCGAGCGACGTCGCCGAGCATCACCAGTTCCGCGGCCAGGGAGTCGTCGACGAGCAGGACGTCGAGAAGCGCATGCGGGAGATCGACGTCCTCGAAACCCTCCGCTCCGACCTCCGCGCCTTCGGCGACGTACTGGGCTAAGCCCCGTCCCCGTTCCCGTTCCCGTTCCGGTCCTCGAGGGCGCTGGTTGCGGAGCCCGATGACGGATTCCGATACCGATGACCGATACCGATGACCGATACCGATGACCGATTCCGACTCCGATCGGAGTCGGATCTCGGAGTCGGATCTCGGAGTCGGGGTCGGAATCGGAGTCGGACTCGGCATCCGACCAAGCACGACTCCGCCTCCTCCCGTCCCCGTCAAGCCGACGCCGTCTTCTCCGCCGTTTCCGGCTCGATGCCGGCGAGCTCCTGGAGCATGCGCCAGTTGAGGCGGCGGTCCTCGTTTGCCTTCAGCAGCGTCTCCGACGGCTTGCCGTCCTTGTCGAGATGCTTCTCGAAGCGGCCCTCGGTGCGCGCGAAGGTCACGAAGTCCACCGGCTCGCCGGTCTTCGGATCGACGTACCAGTCCTTGGTCGCCGCCGGGTTGCCCTTCAGGGACAGCCGGTCGCGGATGCGCTCGCCCTGCGAGGGATCGTAGATCAACAGTGGGAACGCGCGCGAGTCGACCGCGAGCTTCGCCTGCGCGGCCGCCAGGTGGTCGCCGACGCCGTGCTCGGGCTGGCAGGTCGTGAAGGTGATGACCACCGACGGGCCCTTGTGCTCGTTGGCCGCCAGGATCGCCTTGTAGAAGTGGTTGACGTGCGCCGCCGTCGTCTGCGCGACGAAGACGTCCGGGTGCGCCATGATGATCTGGGCGAGCTCCTTTCGCCGCTCGGTCTTGCCGCCGACGGCGGTGCCGTGCTCGCTCATCTTCGTCCGCTGACTCATGTAGGTCGCAGTCGACGCCTGTCCGCCCGTGTTGCTGTAGACCTGGGTGTCGAGGACGATGACGTTGATGTCCATGCCGCTGATCAGCATGCGCGACAGCGCCTGGAACCCGATGTCGAGCATCGCGCCGTCACCGCCGATGCACCAGAGCTTCTTGTCCTTCCATCCCTGCTGGTTCCACTTCGCTCGCACGCCCATCGCGTACGTCGGGACGTTCTCGAAGAGCGAGTTCGACCAGGGCAGGTTGTAGGGATTGTAGGGGTACGTCGACGTGTACACCGTGTTGCACCCGGTCGCGGCGAGGAGCCCGACGTTCTCGGGCCCGTAGACGAAAGTGGTCGCAGCGACCATCATGCGGAGCACGGTCGCCTCGCCGCACCCGGCGCAGCTTCCGGCGCCGCCGACGTACTGCAGCGACCGATCGGCGAGCATCATGTCGGCGAGGACCTTCTCCATGATGAACTCGTCGGGCGTCGGGCCGACCTTGCGGAAGAAGTCGAACTTCTTCTTGTAGAGCGGCATGTTGTGGTCGGTCTTCTTGATCATGCGCAGGGCGTCGTCGTCGCAGACCGCGACGCACTCCGCGCAGCCCTTGCACTTCGTCGGATCGATGAAGATCCCGAAGTACCCGGGCTCCTTCTTCTGCTTCTCGCGGGCCGTCCAGTACTTCCTGGTCTTCGCCCAGTCGGCGCGCACGGACTCGCGTTCGGACCCCGGCAGATCCGCGAGGTGGGTCTCGAGGGTCTCCTCGGAGATCACCTTGCCGAGAATCGCCGTGTCCGGGCACTCCGTGACGCAATCCATGCAACCGACGCAGTTCTCCTGGATGAACTCGGGGATCTCCGGAGCGATGAACGAGAAGTCGCGCAGCGCGCCCGTCGCCGCCGGGATGACGGAACGAGCAGTATCGAGGTCCGCCTCGAGCTCGATGTCACCCGTTCCCTTCTCGTAGAGGTCGACCACGCGATAGTTGAAGTTCCGGATGTCGACGACCTCGTGAGCCGACTTCGGCAACCGGGCAGGGGTGATAGCCATCAAGCTCTCCTTTTACAGGACGTGTGTGCGCCGTCACGCCGACATTTGCTCGGCGGACAGTTGTCTGGCGCCGTCGAGCGAGCGATCAGAGATGAGCTCGGCCGGGATTTCGAAGGTCTCCTCGTATCCGCGGCGGATGCACTCGAGGTTGTCCTGGACGACCTGCTCGCCGCGCTTTCCCCACCAGCTGCGGACGGTCTTCTCGACGCCGGCCATGAGATCCTCGAAGCTGACGCCGGATCGCTCGGCGAATGGATTGACTCTGAGAAACACGCCGACCAGCACCACGCCCATCATGCGGATGCGGAGCTCGGCGTTGGTCGCGACCTCCTCCGCGATCTTGAAAGTGTCCACGGCCAGGACGCGGGCCTTCTTTTCGCGGATGCGCTCCTTGGCCCACTCGGGGACGTCCGACCAGACCTCGTCCGCCGTGGTCTTGGTCGTGTTGAGGAACACGGAGCCGTTCTTGGCGAGACCGCGCAGCGGATCGCCGAGGTTCAGCGCGTTGGTGTCGATCAGCGAGATGAACTCGACGTGCTCGAGCTCGCAGTGCGTGCGGATCTTGTCGTCGGCGAGCGTCAGGTAGTGCGTCGTCGGCAGTCCCTTCTTGCTCGAGCCGTACTTCGGATACGCCTGCACCTGGAGGGCGAAGATCTCGCCCATCAGGTCGGCGATCACCTTGTTCGTCGTCACGCTTCCGTAGCCGCCGACCGAGTGGCCGCGCATGGCGAAGGCGCCCTGCGGTCGGACGTCCGGGTCGTACGGCGGCTCGAGAGCGGTCTCGTGCTTGATGCCGACCGTCGAGTACTCCTTGAACTTGTCGCCCGCCACCGCGCGCTGCATGTTCTGGTAGATGGCGATGAAGTGCCCGGCGCGAACATCCCGGCTGCCGAGCCCGGCCGCGCACTGCAGCATCATCGGCAACTTGCCGACCTTGACGCCGGCCTCGCGATACTCTTCCAGGCCGAGTTGCGCGTCGATGTAGGCCGTCTTGATGTCGCGAGCGAGTGGGTTCGCTGGCGCCAGCGGGTCATCCATGCGCTCGACGACCGTGAACGCCTTGACCCCGGCGAGCGCCTCGAGGATCTCGGGTCCGGGGAAGGGCCGATAGCTCGCCACGTTGAGCACGCCCGCCTTGATCCCGAGGTGGTCGCGGATGTGGTCGATCGCCGCCTGCGCCGTCTCCATCATGCTTCCCATGCCGACGATGGCGAACTCGGCGTCTTCCATGCGGTATCCGTCGACGAGGGAGTAGCTGCGGCCCGTCTGCCGGGTGAACTCCTCCATCGCCTCCATGAGGCACGGCTTCATGTGCACGTAATAGTGTCGCTGGGCGATCTTGCCCTTCATGTAGCTGTCCTGGTCCTGCACGACGCCCGTCATCATCGGGGTGTCGTTGTGGAACAGGTTGAGGATGCGCTCCTGGGGCGGCCCGACGAACTCCTTCATCATCTCTGGGTCGATGAGGAGAACGTTCTCGATGGTGTGCGTCGTCAGGAAGCCGTCCTGGACGTTCATGAAGGGCGACTGGCACGCCTCGGCCGCGCGTCGCGCGATGAGCGCGAGATCGCCCGCCTCCTGCGCGTTGCGCCCGAAGAGGATGCCCCAGCCGCAGTCGGCGACGCTCATCACGTCGTCATGGCCCGCGTGGACGTTCAGGCTGTGGCTGGTCAGCGCGCGCGCGCCGATGTGGAATACGATCGGCAGCCGCTTCCCCGAGATGGTGTAGAGGACCTCCTTCATGAGGACGAGGCCCTGGCCGCTGGTGAAGTTGGTGACGCGGCCGCCGGCGAGCGCGAAGCCCTCGCAGGTCGACGCCGCCGAGTGCTCCGACTCCGGCTCGATGAAGACGAGCTCGTCGCCCCAGAGGTTCTTCTTTCCGTTCGCCACCGCCATCGAGTACCCGCCGCCCATCGTCGTCGAGCTCGTGATCGGATAGGCGCAGCTTCCCTGCGTGATGTGGGTCTCCACCCACACGACGGCGCCGGCGCCATCCGTGCGCGTGGGGATCCCGGCATACGGGACCGACGTCTTCGGACTCTGGATCATATTCCCTTTCCTTTCCGGGAGTGATCTCGGGATGGGCAGTCGCTGGGGGTGGCGGCGGGGAGCGAACGGCGCAGGGGCGCGGGTCGTCTCGCGGAGAGACCCGTTGAACGAGGTGGAGACATGAACATCGTCACGACACACCTCCTTGGCCGTTCCGGCGGGGAAAAATGCGCCCCGGGGGGGCGACCGGCGTACCTGGCCGGTCAGAACCCGCCGACTAGCAGGGCATTCTATGAGATGCAAGGGTCTGTATCAACGACCAAACCCCTGTCGGCACCGGCCCCTTGGGGCCTCCCGGCTGTCGACCTGCCGCTCCCAACGGCCTATAATACTCGCTCCGCATTCGAGCAGCCCGGAGGAGCCGACCATGAGGATCATCCGTTTCCTGGACGACCGGGGACACCCCCGTTACGCGGCGCAGTCGAAGGGCGGCGCGGCCCGCCTGATCGAGGGGGATATCTTCGGCGAGTTCTCGGTCACCGACCAGACGGTCGACATCGACAGCCCCCTCGCCCCGGTCACACCGCCGGCGATCCTCTGCATCGGGCTCAACTACCGGCTCCACGCCGAGGAGTCGGGGAGCAAGGTGCCGGAGCACCCGGTCGTCTTCCAAAAGAACGTCAACGCCGTCCAGAACCCGGGCGACCCGATCGTCCTGCCCCGCCACCTGCGCAGCGACCAGGTCGACTACGAGTGCGAGCTCGCGATCGTCATCGGCAAGCGCTGCAAGAACGTCCGGCGTGACGACGCATTCGACGTCATCCTCGGCTACACCTGCGCCAACGACGTCAGCGCCCGGGATTGGCAGATCGCGCGCGGCGGCGGTCAGTTCTGCAAGGGGAAGGGATTCGACACCTTCGCGCCGCTCGGCCCCTTCGTCGTCACCGCCGACGAGATCACCGACCCGAACTCGCTGCGCATCCGCACCGTGCTCAACGGCGAGGTGATGCAGGACTCGAACACCTCGGACATGATCTTCGACGTCCCGGCGCTGGTCGAGTTCCTCACCGGCAGCACGACGCTCGAGCCCGGCACGGTGATCCTCACCGGCACCCCGAGCGGCGTCGGTTTCGCCCGCAAGCCCCCGGTGCTCCTCAAGTCCGGCGACGAGGTGACGGTCGACATCGAGCGCATCGGCTCACTGACAAATCCCGTGGTCGACGAGACCGCCTGATCCGTTTCCCGTCGAGAGCGCGGCCGACGGACGACGGGGACGGGAACGCAGATTACGCAGATTGAGAAACGATCTGCCTCGCGTCTTGCGACTCTGTTCTCGGATCTCCGGTCTCTGTCTCTGACCTCGGAGTCGGAATCGGTCATCGGAATCGGACCGAGAACGAGGACGAGGACGAGAGGGGGGTGGCGAGGCGACCTCACAAGTCGGCGATCGCACTGGCCACCCGCTCGATCACCCGCTCGAGGCTGCCTCGTTCGGTGACGGCGATGGTCTCCTGGTAGATGCCCCGCCCCCAGCTTCCCGTCGACGGCAGGTAGGACGGGCCCCAGCCGCCGGTCAGGCCGATGACGACGATCGGCGTGTCGAAGCGCGCCCGCAGCTCGCGCTGGAGGAGGCTGTACGGCTCGCCCGGCGCGGCGATCCAGACGGCATCGCCCGTCCTCCAGAGGGTGACCTCGTAGGGGTACGAGCGCCCCGGCGGCAGTCGTTCGAGGCGCGCTGCCAGCCGGCGCATGCGCTCCGCCATCGCCCGCGCCTCCGCGATGCGGGGCTCGTCGCCCTCGGCCGCGGCCGATCGCTCCGCCGCCTGCCATCGCTCGAGCGACGCGCGCGCCTCGTCGAGAGCCGGCAGGTCCGGGCGGTAGGAGAGCGGCACGGTGACACGGTCGAGGCGCCAGCGCGCCGCCGCCCGTCTCGACCCCTCGTCGAGCGGCTCGTGCTCCCAGATCCCGAGGGTCGCGCCGGAGAGCAGCGGGCCCCGGTAGCGACAGCGAGTGCCCGCCGGTGGCAGCGCCTCGATCGCCGCCAGCGCCGCGAAGCCGAGCTCGCGTCCGTTGCGATCGGCGACGGCCGGATCGGCGACGTAGCCATCGCGCGGACCGAGGTCCCCGGAGGCGCCCTGGAAAAAGACGCAGGGGCATCCGGTCTCGCGCTCGACGACCTCGCGC
>JBFFXF010000003.1:0-62242 GCA_041569895.1 Planctomycetota bacterium
CCACGGTCCACGATACCGAGTCCGACTCCGATTCCGATACCGATTCCGATTCCGAGACCCGATACCGAGATCCGACTCCGACTCCGAGATCCCACGCTCATCCAAATCCCCTCTGCGTAATCTGCGCAATCTGCGTTCCAGGCAGAGTATCGCCCGTGGAGCCGAGCTGATCGGGCACGGGCACGGGCACGGGCACGGGAACGGGAACGGGAACGGGAACGGGGACGGGAACGGGGACGGGAACGGGATCAACTTCTGCGAAATCCCCGGACCGTCTCGTACCCCCACACCAAAAAGAACACCCCGAACTCCAGGCTCACCAGCCATCGATCATGGAAGTCCACGCCGCGGTCGAAGCTCGCGAAGCCGTCGGGGAGGGTGTAGTCAAACCAGAATCGCAGGTAGTACACGAAGACGAGGCCCGTCATCAGGTACCACGACTTGCGGCGGGCGAAGGGCAGGAACGGGACGCACCACGCGAAGTACCAGGGGAAACCGACCGGCGAGAGGATGAAGAGCGCGGCGAGCACTGAGAACACGCTCGCGAGCACGCCTCTCGAGCCGGGGACTCGCTCGGAGCTCTCGGTCCGGTTGTCGCTCCGGTCGTCCGGCGCGCCGGGCGGGTCACTCCGCAGGCGCCGGATCTCGTGCGCCGTGAACGCGAGGACGATGGCGGTGAACGTCACCCCGACGATCCACCGCGCCGCTCGATTCGCCCAGTCGGCGTCCCCGGCGAACGCGCTCCCGATGGCCGCGAGGGTTCCGCGGATCCACATGAAGACGGCGTCGTGGTTCTCCCAGGTGATCAGGAAGTGGCCGGTGACCTCGCCGAGGCGTCCCGCCGTGGCCCGGCCGATGAGAAGCGTCGTGCCGACCGCGACCGCGACGGTCGTGAACGCCACGGCGGGCGCAGCCCACGCCGATCGCGCCGGCGGCCCGGGCTCGCCGGAGGCCAGTCGCGAGCGCGCCAGGAGGATGAGCACGAACGGGAGCGTCGCGAGCGCGTAGTACTTCGCCAGGATGGCCGCCGCGAGCGCGAGCCCGGTGACCGCCGCGCGCCCCCGAAGCGCGGTGAGCACGGCCAGCATGAGGAAGAACGCCGGCACGGCGTCGACGTGGGCGGAGTTCGCGAACTCCTTGATCACCAGCGGGCACCACCCGTGGGCGAGCGCGAGCCCGCGCGGCAGACCGGTGCATCCGAGAAGGACTACAAGGAGCAGGAGCGTGCCGAGATCGAAGAGCGTCATCAGGACGCGTACGGCGAGGACCTGCCGGTCGACGTCGAGGCGATCCGGAAGCAGCCAGCCGAGGAGCGCGAACACCCCCTGCGCGGCCGGTGGGTAGATCGTTCTCAGCCCGGGATGGTTGACGCGCTCGAGAATGACGCGGTTCGCCGGCGAGGCGTCGCGGATCGCGAGCAGTCGCTCGAGGTCGCGATCCGCGTCCGGGTCGCCCGTGTCCGGGCGCTCCCCGGCCGCAAATCTCGCGATCTCATGCGGGCTGAAGCCGTAGGGATCGACTCCGGAGGCGACCACCTTCCCGTCCCAGAGATACCGATAGAAGTCGTCCTCCTGGATCGGCGAGGAGAGCAGCATGGTCGCGCGCAGCGCCACCGCGCCGAGCACGACGAACCACGCGGGCGGCGCGCCGCGACGCGTCGCCAGCAGGACGCTCGCGAGGTAGACGGCCGAGGCGACGCCGAACCAGCCGACGACCTCCGGAATCGGCCTCCGCGCATGGCCGACGCCGTGGACGAAACCGTCGGAGAGCTGGACGATCGCGAGCACGCAGCCCTCGAGCGCCAGAAGAAGGACCACCCAGAGCGCCGGGATCCGCCATGCTCCCGGGGTTATCGGCCGTGCCACGGGTCAACTCCGTTCAGTGCTGTCTGCGCGGCTCGAAGATCTGAATCCACAAGGTATAATACAAATGTCGCCGAGGCTCGACACGAGCGATCAGTCGAGCGCCAGCCGGGCCCGGTTCGACCGAATCGAGAACTCCAGCGAAAGGCAGTGAAAGCTCATGACGAGGCCGAAGACCGCGGACGGAGTACCGGATCGAAATGAGGCCATGGAGGTCGCGGAGGCGTCCCGCGAGACGGAGTGGTCGCATCCGAGCTTCGCGGCCGAGCTCTTCGCGGGCAGCTTCCGTCCCGATCTCCTGATTCCGTATCCCGAACAGCCGATGGACGACCGCCGGATCGGCGACGAGTTCCTCGCGAAGCTGGAAGCGTTCCTCCGCGAGAACGTCCACCCGGACGAGATCGACCGCACCGGCGAGGTCCCCGATCACGTCGTCAAGGGCCTGGCCGAACTCGGCTGCTTCGGCATGAAGATCCCGAAGGAGTACGGCGGGCTCGGGTTCTCGCAGGTGAACTACAACCGGGCGATCCAGATGATCGCCAGCCACTGCGGCTCGACCGCCGTGTGGATCTCCGCGCACCAGTCGATCGGCGTGCCGCAGCCGCTGAAGCTGTTCGGCACTCCCGAGCAGAAGAAGAAGTACCTGCCGCGCCTCGCCAAGGGCGCCATCTCGGCGTTCGCGCTGACCGAGCCGGACGTCGGATCCGACCCGGCGCGGATGTCGACCCTCGCCGAGCCGACCGAGGACGGCGAGCACTATATACTCAACGGCGAGAAGCTCTGGTGCACCAACGGCCCGGTCGCCGAGATCATCGTCGTCATGGCGCGGACTCCGTCGATCATGGTCGACGGCAAGGAGCGCAAGCAGATCACGGCCTTCATCGTCGAGACCGACACGCCCGGCTTCGAGGTCGTCCACCGCTGCGATTTCATGGGCATCCGCGCGATCCAGAACGGCCTGCTGCGCTTCAACGACGTCAAGGTGCCGAAGGAGAACGTCATCTGGGGCCTCGGCAAGGGGCTGAAGCTGGCGCTCATCACGCTGAACACCGGACGGCTCACCGTCCCGGCCGCGTGCACCGGCATGGCGCGCCAGTGCGTCCGCATCGTGCGTCGCTGGTGCAACCAGCGCGAGCAGTGGGGCGGGCCGATCGGCAAGCATGACGTGATGGCCGACAAGATCGCGTACATCACCTCGCACACCTTCGCCATGGACGCGGTGACGTGGTACACGAGCGGGCTCGCCGACCGCGGCGACGCGGACATCCGGATCGAGGCGGCGCTCGCGAAGCTCTTCTGCACCGAGACCGCCTGGACGATCGCCGATGAGACCGTGCAGGCGCGCGGCGGACGCGGCTACGAGACCGCCGAGTCGCTGCGCGCTCGCGGCGAGGAGGGCGTGCCGGTCGAGCGCATGCTCCGGGACACGCGAATCAACCGGATCATCGAGGGGACCAGCGAGATCATGCGCCTCTTCATCGCGCGCGAGGCCCTCGACTTCCACATGCGCGACCTGCTGCCCCTGCTGAACCCGAGGAGCAAGCTCGGCGCCAAGCTCGGCGCCATGCTCTCGGTGATGCCGAAGTACACGGCGTGGTATCCGCGACGCTGGGTGCACTGGACGTTGCCGCCGAAGCACGATCAGGTCGGCAGTCGCCTCGCGAAGCACCTCCGGTTCATCGATCGCCGCGGGCACAAGCTCGGCCGCACGATCTTTCACGCCATGGGCGTCCACCGGGCGCGGCTCGAAAAGCGCCAGCGCGTCCTGGCGCGCATCGTCGACATTGGCGTCGACCTCTTCGCCATGTCGGTGGCCTGCGCCTACGCGAGCCACCTCTCGCGCCAGAACCCCAAGAACCGGTCCCCGGAGGACCTCGCCGACCTCTTCTGCCGCACAGCGCGACGCCGCGTCGACCTCGCCTTCCGCCGCGTCTGGCGAAACGACGACAAGGTGTCGTACCGCCTGGCCCGTGACGTCCTCGAGGGCAAGCACCTCTGGCTCGAGGGCAGCGTCGTCACCCCGACCGAGGAAGTCGTCGAGGAAACCGAAGCGCTGGCGGCGCCGGTGCCGCAGGAGAAGTAGCGGGCGAAGGCGGCGACGCGAAAGGTCGGCGAACAGTCCGCGGAGTGCGCAGATCGGTAAAACGGTCCGCAGATTACGCAGATAAAGAGATCAGCCCCCGTCCGGTCTCTGATCTCTGTCCTCGGATCTCTGTACTCGGATCTCGGATCTCTGACTCGGATCTCGGTCTCGGAATCGGAGTCGGAATCGGAGTCGGTCATCGGAATCGGAATCGGAATCGGTCATCGGAGTCGGTATCGGAGTCGGCCATCCGACTCCGCAACGAGAGCCTTCGAGGACGGGTACGGGCACGGGAACGGGGACGGGTACGGGAACGGGTTTTTGCAACGTTGGGGTCTCGGAGTCCCTATCGGTCTCCCTCCCCGGTCCCGGTCGACGGTGCCATTCGACGTCGCTCGAGGACGAGGGACGAGGACGAGCGAAGCGGCCGCCCTACCGTTCCCCAAACCGCCCCGACCCGCTGCGCGATAATGAGCAATCGCATGCCTGTCAGGGCTCCCGATGCGCGCAGGCGTGCAATCACCGTCCGCGGGCCGTGCCAAGATTCTCTATGGTGCGGCCATCACCCTTGTTACAATTTTCGTTGTGGGGTACGAGGGCAGGCAGAACGGTGGGGTGTTCTCATGAGCGAACAGGAGGCTTCGGCCGGCGGGTCGCGGTTCTTCGAAGACTACAGGATCGGAGAAAAAGTCCGCAGTGGCGAGCGCCGGATCTCGGCGAAGGAGCGGGAGAGCTATCTCTCGATCGCCGGGATCAACAGTCCGCTCTACAGGGACAGCTACCACGCGCGGGAGCATGGCCACCGGGATCGGGTCGTCCCGGAGCTGCTCGTCCTGTCGGTCGTCCAGTCGCTGCTCGAGCAGGAAAGCCTCATGGGAGGCTCGACCACGCTCGTCGGAATCGATGACTTGCTCTTCACGCACCCCGTGCACGACAATGACTCGATCCACGCCGAGCTGCGAATCGAGGAGCTCAAGCTGACCTCGGACCCCGCCCGTGGCATGGTCGCGGTCAGCGCGGCAGTCCTCAACCAGCACGGGCGGCAGGTCGTGCGCGCCACGATCAAGCTCCTCGTCGCGGTTCGCAATCGGCGACTCGAGCACACGAACTGAACCCCGCTCCATACTCACGCGCATCGAGCACGGCAGCGACTCGAACGAGGAATCATGAAGAAGAACTCCGTCCGACACGCGCTCCGGCGTGGTGACACGCAGGTCGGCACCTGGCTCTCACTCGCCAGTCCGCTCTCGGCGCGATTCATGTCGCGCATCGGCTTTCACTGGCTGACCGTCGACATCGAGCACAGCCCGGTCAACTGGGAGAGCGCCGCGATGATGTTCGCGACCATCGCCGACGCCGGCTGCGTGCCGCTGGCGCGGGTGCCCTGCAACGCGCACGACCACATCAAGCGCGCGCTCGATTCGGGCGCGCAGGGGATCGTCGTCCCGATGGTCTGCACGCCCGAGGAGGCGGAGCGGGCCGTGAAGGCGGCGCGCTATCACCCGCTCGGCAACCGCAGCGTCGGCGGCAGCCTGCACGCGCTGACCTTCGACTGCACCCCCGCCGAGTACTACGCGAACGCCAATGACGAGATCCTCGTCGTGTTGCAGGCGGAGCACGTCACGGCGGTCGAGAACGCCGAGAAGATCTACTCGATCCCGGGAATCGACGCGATGTTCATCGGGCCGAACGACCTGCTGAGCTCGATGGGCAAGACCCCGCGCATGGAGAGTGACGACCGCGAGTTCGTCGACGCGCTGCGGCACCTGCGGGAGACCGCGGTCAGTCATGGCGTCGCCCCCGGACTCCACGTCGGCGACGCCGAGATGGCCCGGCGGCGCATCGACGAGGGCTGGCGCTTCATCGCCGTCCAGAGCGACCTGGCGCTGATGCTGACGGCGGCTCGCGGCGTGGTCAGCGACCTGGATCTCGGGGGCGGTCGGGAAGCGGCCCGGTATTGACGGCGGGATCCCGGGCGAGGTTGGCGATGACGCGGAGACGCCGGCGCACGCGGTACTCGCCCAGATCCTGGAAGTGCTCCAGCCTGTCGACGAACGCGTCCCCGTCGCGAGCCTTGTAGACGAGCACCACCGGTCGCGAGCGGTCGCGGAAGAGCTCGACCAGCCGGTCGATCGAGGTGACGTTCTCCAGACGTTCCTCGAGGTAGTACGAGATGGCGGCCTCCTCGCGCGCGACGGCGTCCTCGCTGGAGAGGGGGAAGTGCAGGAGGATCCCGTAGCCGTCGCGTCGAAGCGACTCGAGCGCCCGGCAGAGGTCGATGTAGGACTCCCGGCCGTTGCGGGCGCGAAAGTAGACCCCGCTGACCGCGCCCAGCGCGCAGAGAAGCAGCGCGAGCGAGTACCACGCGGGACGCGCCGCATCGGGAGATTCGCCGCCGTTCCGCCTGCCGCGCACGAGGCGGTACGCCAGCGCGAGCGAGAGCAGCAGGAACAGCCACACGCTCGCCGGAAGCGGCGCGGCCCAGGCGCCTCCGAGCAACGCGGCGACCAGCACGGCGAGCGACGCCACCGCAGCGACGACGAACGAGATCACCCGCACCACGCGGTGCGAGAGCCGCGCGTCGAGCCAGAGCGCCGACGCCACCGCGACCGCTGGGGTGATGGGCAGCAGGTAGATCTCGCGCTTGGAGCCCGACGCCAGTACCAGCGCGAACGGCAGGACGATCCACCAGAGCAGCCCCTCCTCGAGTCGAGAGCGCGCGGGCCGGTCCGCACCCGACCGGGCCCATCCCGCCCGCGCGCGCTGGATGAACGCGACCGCGGGCACCGGCAGCCACGGCAGCAGCACCGAGGGCCCGCGGTGGAGGAACTCCAGCACCGGCGGGTTGTGGATGTCGCGGCGCGTGAAGCGCCCGATGGTGTTGTCGAGGAGCAGCTCGCGGAGGAGCTCGGGATCGACCGACGCCAGCGCGATCGGCCACGGCGCCGCAACCAGCAAGGCAACCGCGAGCGCCACACCGGCTCGTGCCAGCGCGTGCACTCGGAGCAGCCTCGACGGGAAGCGGATCGCCAGCGCGACGACCACCAGGCCGACGTAGGCGGCGCCGACGAGGTTCTTGGCGAGGAACGAGCAGCCGATCGCCGCACCGAGCGCCACCGCGCTCCCCCACCGCATGCGTTCGCCGTCCGGCAGCGTCACGAAGTCGATGACACCGACCATCGCGAGGGTCACGAAGAAGGTAAGCGACGTGTCGACGATGGCGCGCTGGTGGCCCACGAAGAACTCGACGGTGGTCACGAGGAGCACGACGGCGAGCAGCGCGGCGCGCCTCCCCGCCCAGCGGGAGACCGTGGTGAACACCAGGGCCAGCGTGGCGAGGCCGAACGCGATCGACGGCAGTCGCGGCACCCAGTCGTGCCCGTAACCGTGTCCGAGGACCGCCATGCTGGCGGCGATCAGCCACACCTGCAGCGGCGGCTGCTCGACGAACGGATCGCCGTTGACGCGCGGGACGAGCCAGTCGCCGGTGACCAGCATCTCGCGGGCGACGTGGGCGAGCCGCGGCTCATCGGGATTCCACAGGTCGCGCGAGAACGCCGGCAGGAGCAGCACGAGAATGACGAGAACGGAGAGCCCCAGCAGGGTGTCAGGCTGCACGGGACGCGCGGGCCCCGATCGGTCGACCGGGTCGTCCCGGTCCTCACGCATGCCAGTCGACGACGCGCCCCGTGTCGAGCGCCTCGAGGCAGAGCAGGGCGGACACCGTCGCCTCGAAGCCGACGTCGGCGCCGGCGCGTGACTCCTCGCCGCGCCGCACGTGGTCGACGAAGCTCTCGACCGCGATCCTCGTGTCGTTACCGCCCGGCGCCCCGAGCGAGACCGTCTTGCCGCTCCGGTCCCACGCGAGGCCGTTCCAGAGATCGATGCCAAGCCGCGTCCCGAAGACGAGCTCGTACACGCCCGAGAAGCGCCGGTCGGGAATCGCGTACGACACCTGACTGTAGCTCACCTTGCCGCCGCAGGGGTACTCGAGCGTCAGTCCGTAGTGATCGCGGATGGTGCGGCCGGGCGGCTCGTCGACGAAACGGTTGGTGCCGCCGAAACCGCAGGCCCTCGCGGGGTGCGCGTCGAAGACCCAGTTGCAGACGTCGAGCTGGTGACAGGATTGCTCGAGGAGGAGGTCGCCCGATTTCTCGCGCTGGTAGTACCAGGCCTTCCGCCCCGCCGGATCGCCGAGGTTGTGCCACTGCGCGCGCACGAAGAGAATCTCTCCGGCGCGACCGCTGCGGATCGCCTCGATGCCGGCGAGGTACCGCGGGTTGTAGCGCCGCTGAAACCCGAGCTGGAACACCTGCCCGCGCTCGCGTCCGCGACGGGCCTCGTCGCGAATCTCCGTGCTCTCGGCGAGCGTCAGCCCCATCGGCTTCTCGAGATAGACGTGCGCGCCGGCGCGCAACGCGGCGACCGCGTGCTCCGCATGGCGGAACGGGGGCGTCGCGATCACGATGGCGTCGAGCGCTCCACGGTCGACGAGCTCGAGGAGCCGCTCGGCGCTCTCGGTCACGAGCGGCTGCGAGTCCGGCGCGCGCTGTCGGACGACGTCGAGCGCGCGTGCGCGGTTCGGTGGCGCGACGTCGGCGATCGCCGCCGCCCGGACCCCCTCGCAGCCGAGAAACGCCGGCAGGAGCTGCAGGCCGCGCTCGCCGACGCCGAGGAAGCCGACGCGCAGCTCCGCCGCCCCGTGCGCGGCGCCGCCACGAGAGACGCCGAGCCCGAAGGACGCTCCCGCGATGCCGGCGGAACGGACGAGGAACTGCCGGCGGGAGAGGTCGCTCTGCCTGGGGGCATCTGGCGTCATGTCGTCGGTCATTGCTCGCGATCAAACGGCTTCGTGAGAACAGCCCGAGTCCGGCTGGCGAACCGCCGCCACCCGGTCGAATCGTTATTCTTACCAGAGATTCCAGTACATTTCCATCGTGCTGACCCGATGCTCCCTCCCGACACGGCTGCTCGCCCTCGCCCTGCTCGCGGTCGTCGCGGCCTCGTGCAGCCGCGGGCCGTGGCGGCGGTCGCTCATCACATCGAGTGGCGGCATGGCGCTCTACCGCGAGCGTCGCTTCGATGCCGAGGGCAAGCAGATGCCCCTGGGGCACGCTCACCCGATCGAGCTCAGCTCCGAGAACGTGCGCCGGATCCTGTCGGGACTGACGTACTCGCGAGAGCGGCTGATCCTGGACGACGAGGCCGGCCCGGTTTTCAGCGCGCGCGAGCTCGCCCTCATCGCGACGCCGCTGGCGCTGGCGCTCCGCGAGCTCTCGAGCGACGAACGCCTGCGATTCCTGACGGTGACCGAGCGACGGAGTCTCGTGCTCGGAGGGCAGGTCGGCACGTCCGGCGTGATCTTCGCGGGCGCTCCCGGCGAGGTGAACATCGTCTTCGACATGCTCCGCGACGGCGTCAACGTCGGCGACGGGAACGCCGAACGGATCCGATTTCCGGACGATCCGGTCGAGGTGCGTGACCCGCCGTTTCGGCTCGTCGCGCTCCCCGAGGCGCCCGTGAGCGCGCAGCCACGGGCGAACTGGGTGGTGGTCGATCCCTCCGCCGCGCCGCGGCCGGTCGTCCAGAGGCCGCCGGAGACCGCCCCCGGGCCACCCCCGACGCCTGTCGCGGACCCGCCCGAGACGGCGCCGACCACCGCGCCGCCAGCGGAAGACGCGGTGACGTTTCCCTACAAGGGGTTCACGGTGGTCCGGTACGCCGGGAGGTTCTACGGCATCGCGGCCTCCGAGGGGCCCTTCGATCCGGAGAAGCTCCGAAAAGGCGAGTACAAGACGCTCTTCGAGCGCGCCTCGATCGAGAAGGTGATCGAGAGCGTCGACGCCCTCATCGACAGCGTCCGCGACTGACCGAACAGCGCCGCGCGATCGACCCGACGAGCGCCCCGAGGCGTGGAGTTTCTGGAGTTACGGTGCCGATAGAAGGGTCATGCGTGACCCGGAACCCGGCTCCATTATCGGAGGCTACGAGCTCGTCGACGAGATCGCCCGCGGCGGCATGGGCACGATCTATCGCGCGCGCCACGTGTCGCTCGGCTCCCAGGTCGCCGTCAAGGTGCTCAAGCGCGATCTCGCGTCCCGCCCGGACACCGTCAAGCGCTTCATCCGCGAGGGCAAGCTGATCGCGCGGCTCGACCACCCCGGAATCATCAAGGTCTTCGACGTCGGGCGGCAGGGCGACTTCTATTACATCATCATGGAGCTCGTCGAGGGTCGCAATCTGCAGCAGGTCGTCGACCAGGACGGTCCGCTGCCGATCCGCAAGGCGCTCGACATCGCGCGCCAGGTCGCGCTCGCGCTGCACCACGCCCACAGGAACGGCGTCATCCACCGCGACGTCAAGCCCTCGAACCTGATCCTGTCGAAGGACGGCACCGTCTACGTCACCGACTTCGGCATCGCGCGTCTCCTTGATCAGGACACCGCGCTGACGCGAGCAGGTTCGCTGATCGGCACGCCGTCGCACATGTCGCCAGAGCAGTGCCGCGGCTCCGGTGTCGACGAGCGCAGCGATATTTACAGTCTCGGGGCGACGCTCTACACCCTCGTCAGCGGCCGCCCGCCCTTCAAGAGCAAGTCGACGGCGCGCCTCGTGATCCAGCTCCTGCACGACAACCCGCCGCCGATCGAGACGCTCGTCGAGAGGCTGGAGCCGGAGGTGGCGCGGTGCATCAAGCGAATGATGGCGAAGCACCCGGCGGCGCGCTACCAGACGGCGAACGAGGTCGCCGACGCCATCGACGTCCTCAACGGCGAGGTGGGCGTGCGGCGCTCGGATATCGGACGGACCGAGTTCGTCCTCGGCGAGCGGCCGGCGCCGGCGAGAGGCTGGATGCTCGCGTCCGTGTGCGCGGTTGCCATCGCGATCTCGCTGATCTTCGTGTGGATGAACGGGGACGAGGGAGAGGCATCGACCGGACCGCCCGCCCCGGAGAACGGCGAGAACCCGGACGGATCGGGGAACGTCGAGGTGACACGAAGGAGCACCGGCCGCCGCGGCGCGCGCGGTCTCCCCAGGAAATCGAGGAGAGAGCTCCGCCGGGAGCTCGAGCACCGCATCGCCGGCCTGCAGCGCGCGCTGATCACGGGAGAGACACGCGATATCTTCGAGTTCGTCGACCCCGAGATCCGCCGCCACCCCGACGTCCTGATCAGCCTCGGCAAGGTCGTCCAGTCGGTCGGCTCGCTCGGACCGGACCCCCTGCTCGAGCACACACTCTCGATGGACGACAGCCGCGCCGACGTTTTCTTCACCTTCGAGGGCCGCGAGTCGGCCTACACCGTCCAAGTCCCATCAACCTGGCGACTGCGAGAGGACGGCGTGTGGTACGTGCGGCCACCACCGGAATAGCGGCTTTCGGGACGGAATCACCCGACTCCGATTCCGACCCCATCGTTGCAAAAACGTACCCGTCCCCGTCCCCGTTCCCGTTCCCGTTCCCGTTCCCGTGCCCGTCCTCGTCCTCGAAGGCTCCGGTATCGGAGTCCGATGACCGACTCCGATACCGATGGCCGATACCGACTCCGATTCCGACTCCGACTTCCGATTCCGACTCCGACTCCGATTCCGATTCCGATGACCGATTCCGAGATCAGAGATCAGAAAGAGGCTTCAATCTGTGTAATCTGCGGACCGTTCCCCAATCTGCGGAATCTGCGGACCGTCCTCGTCGACCGTCGATCGCGCTCTGCTCTGTACGCTTCGCGTCTCACCTGATGCGCATCGCGATCGACAGCGGTGTCGAGTACACCACCCGGCCGCTCGTCGATTCGTGCCGCGCGATCAACGTCACGTCATCCGGCAGCTCGCGCGCGTCCTTCCACGTGATGGCGACGGTGTAGCCGATGCCGACAACCGAGCGGGTCGCGCGGCGGGCGAGGTCGGCCGCCTCGTGGCGGACGGCGATGCGCGGCTCGGTGTCTCCCGGTGGTCCGGCGAGGACGCCGTCGAAGAGCATCACCTCGAGGACGCCCGAGGTGATGGCCAGAGGCCTCGGCACGTCGCGGCTGAAGGCATAGATCTTTACCGCGAATCCGTCGACGCCGGGGCGCTGGTCGAAGTTGAGGGCGGTCGGCGACGTCAGGAGCACCAGCCGCTCGATCGGAGCCACGTCCGACGACACGGTGGACGGCGCGGCGCAGCCGGTGAGCGCGACGGCGACGAGGGAACCGAGGCGGACGGCGGCGGACGGCGGTGTCACTGGTCAGACTTCTCGCCGGCTTCGGGCGACGGCTCGGCCGGCGCGTTGCCCTCCTTCTCCACGCCTGGCCGGTTGAGCTCCTCGAGGAGGGCCTTCTGCATCCGGTCGCCGCGAGTCTCCTGGATCCCCGACTTGCGGATGTTCTCCTGGGTGGCGCGGTCCGCGTCCTCCGACGTGCCGATGATGTACGGAGTCAGGATGATCAGCAGCTCCGTCCGCCTCTTGACCACCGTCCTGCTCCGGAACGCCGCGCCGAGCAGCGGGATGTCGCCGAGGATCGGCACCTTCGCGTCGCGCACGTCGTCGCTCGTGCTGATCAGCCCGCCGATGATGATGGTGTGGCCGTCCTGTACGCTGATCGTCGTCCTCGCCCTGCGCTCGTTGAAGATCGGCGCCTCGCCGCCGCCGCCGAGGTTGACGGACGAGCTGCTGCGCGAGCTGAGCTCCGGCTCGACCTCGAGGCGCACGAACCCGTCCGGACTGATTCGCGGCGTGACGCGCAGGATGATGCCGACGTCACGATACTCGATGGTGTTGTTGATGTTGCCGAGCTCGGTCGTCTGGCTTCCGGTCACCTGCGGCACGCTCTCGCCGATGTTGATCTCCGCCTGCACGTTGTCGGCGGCGAGGATCTGGGGCCGGCTGAGCACCTCGAGGCGGCCATCGCTCCGCAGCGCTCGCAACAGCATGGTGATGTCGCCGCCGGTCACCGAGGCCGAGAGCCCGCCGAAGCGGGAGATGGCGTCCGCGAGACCGAAGTCGGAGGCGACCTCGAGCATCTGCCCCGCGATCGCGTCGTCGATGTATCCCCACTCGACGCCGAGCTCGGTGGTGTCGTCAAGCGTCACCTCCGCGAGCAACGCCTGGATCAGCACCTGGGGCTGTGGGCGATCGAGCTCCTCGATCAGCAGCGAGAGCTCCTCGAAGTACCTCGGGCTCGCCGACAGGAGCAGCGTGTTCGACTTCGGCTCACCGACGATGGCGACGTTCTCCTCGAGCTGCTGCTCGACCGACGTGCCGACAGCCTCGCCGGCGGCTCCCTGAACGGCTCCTCCAACCGGTTGCACGAAGCCCTCGCGGCTCTGGCGGAGAAACGTGTTGAGCGCGTTCTGGATGTCGGCCGCCTGCGCGTTGCGGAGCCTGTAGACCTGCGTTCTGCGCTCCCTCGCCGGACTGGCGTCGAGCTCGTGGATGATCTCGCCCGCAAGCGACACATAGTGCTCCGTGCCGCCGACGATCAGGCTGTTGGTGCGCGGATCGACGGTGACGACGAGCGACGCCTGCTCGGCCGTCCCGATGGTGATGTCGGTCGCCGGGGTCTGCTCCTCGTCGCCGGTCTGCTCACCGCTCGCCGCCCCGTCGACCAGTCGATACCTCACCGCCTGTGCGTCCTGCTGCCCGCCGGGGAACGCGCTGCCGCCCGGAGCGCCGAACGCCCCGCCGTCGAACCCGACGCGTCGCAGCCGGAAGAGATCCGAGAGGATGTCGACCATCTTGCGCGCGTCGGCGTTGATCAGCGTGAACACCTTGATCTGCGCGAGCTGCGGCGACGCCGTGTCGAGCTCCGCGATGATGCGCTCGATCAGCGAGAGGCTCTCGACCGGCCCGACCACGACGAGGGAGTTGGTGCGCGCGTCCGGAGTGATCAGCAGGTCCTCGCGGAGCGCCGACACGATGCGGCTCTCCTCGCCCTCGCCGCGAGCGGCGAACTTCAGGAGCGTCTGCCGCACCGCGCTCGCCGTGACCTGACCCGGGGGCGCATCGCCGGCGATCGCCTCCGTGAGGATGCGGGCGAGCTCGGTCGCCCGCGCGTGCTTGAGCGGGAAGACGCGGATCTCGCTGACCCGCCCCACCTGACCGGAATCGAGCTTCTCGACGAGCTCGCGGATGCGCGCCATGTCGGCCTCGCCCGCCGAGACCACCAGCGCGTTCATGCGGTCGTCGACGGTGAGGGTCACCGGATTCGCCGTGACCGTCGCGTCGGCGCTGTAGAGCGACTGGATCGTCGCGGCGACGCTGCGCGCGTTGCCCCTGGCGAGGGGGATCACCTCGACGCCGCTCTCGCCCTCGGCCAGCTCGCCGTCGAGGCGCTCGATCAGCGACGCGACCACGTCGAGGTCCTCCGGAAGCGCCGTGACGATCAGCGCGTTCGCGAACGAATCGGCGACGATGGTGATCGGCTGCGGCGCCGCGTCGCCCTCGCGTCGCGGACGGTTCTGGAAGAGTCGCAGCAGCGTGTCGCGAAGCTTCGTGGCGCTCTCGCGGCGAAGCTGGAAGATCCGGAACGACGCGTCGGCGTGGATCTCCGCCCGGTCGAGCCGCTCGATCATGCGTTCGATCAACGCGAAGGTCTCCCGGCTCGCGGAGACGATCAGCGTGTTCGTCCGCCCATCCGCCGTGACGTTGACCGGCACGAGGCCCTCGGGGTCGCCGACG
The DNA here is from genome assembly GCA_041569895.1 of Planctomycetota bacterium. GTDB lineage: Bacteria > Planctomycetota > UBA8108 > UBA8108 > JACQVS01 > JBFFXF01. The sequence continues at coordinate 14,603 of JBFFXF010000003.1, forward strand.
ACGGCCTCGCCCGCGCGACGCGCCGCAAAGAACTGCTGCAGCACGAGCGCGAGGCGCAGCGCGGAGGCGTGCTCGAGCGTGTAAAGCTGGATGCCGCCGGCGCCGGCGTAGGTCTCGTCGTCGATCTGCGCCACAACCTCCTCGATCACGGCGAGGTTCTCGGGGCTCGCCGAGACGATGAGGGCGTTCGAGCGCGGGTCGATGACGATGGCGAGGCGCTCTCGAGCGGTGCCGAGCGCGCCGGCGGTCGCCAGGCCGGGCCGGTACAGCCCCTGCTGCACGAGCGAGCGCAGCATCGTCGCCGCTCGCTGCACGTCCGCATGCTCGAGGAGAAAGATCCGCAGGCGGCTCCCCTCGATCGTCGGCTCGGCGTCGATTCGCGCGAGCAGGTCGCGGAGGACCTCCAGGTTCGCCGCGTTCGCCGAGACGATCAGCGAGTTGGTCAGCGAGTCGATGCCGATCGCGACGATGTCCGCCGGCGACGGCGTCTGCCCCGACGGCGTTGTCGCCTGCAGGCGCGCCGTGAAGAACTGCTGCAACGCCGGACCCACGATGCTCGCCTCGTTGTGCTCGAGCGGGATGACGGTGTGCTCGACGGCCGGACCGCCGGGGCGGTCGAGCTGGAATACGAGCGACGTCACGAAGGCGAAGGCGGTCTCGTTTCCGGCGACCACGAGCGCGTTCGTGCGCGTGTCGACAGTGACGGTCGCGCGGTCCTCGAGCCGGATGAGCGTCGCGTTCGGCCCCGAGTAGAGGTTCGTGATGACGGTCTGGAGCGCGGTGGCGTTGGCGTGGTCGAGCGGGAAGATGCGCACGCTGCCGAGACCGGAGGCGGCGGGGATGTCCATCGTCGAGATGACGTCCGCGATCAGCGGCATGACGTCGGCGCGCGCCGCGACGACGAGCGTGTTGGTGGTCTCGTCCGGCTGGATGGTGAGCGCCAGGCGGGCCTTCGCGAGCTCGGTCGACTGCGCGCCGCCGTCGGGAATCAGCGTTCTCAGCCGTGTCACCTGCGTGCTCAGCCCCTCGGCGCCCGGCACCGGCGTCGACTCGGCGAAGACGGCCTGCAGGATCGGAGCGAGTCGACTCGCCGAGGCGTGCCGCAGGCGAAAGAGACGCACCTCGGTGACCAGGTCGTCGCTCTCGGCGTCGAGATCCTGGATGACGCCGAGCGCGAGCGCCACCGTGGCCGGCTGGCCGCTGATGACCAGCGTGTTCGTCCGCCGGTCCGTCGACACGTTGAGCGGATTGACCAGCGCCCGGCCCGACTCGCCCTCCGGCTCGCCCTGGCCGCCGGGGCTGAGCCCGAGCCGTTGCCCCTGCAGGAAGATCTCGGTGAGCGTCGCCGCCACGGTGGTCGCGTCCGCGCGCTCGAGCCGCACCAGGCGAACGGTGATGCCCTCGACGACCGGCACCGTGTCCATCATCGCGATGACACTCTCGAGCGCCCGCAGGTTGTCCGGTGTCGAGGCCACGATCAGCCGATTGCCGCCGGTCGCTCCCGGCTGCACCGGATCGGCCAGCACGCGGATCGGCTGTGTCAGGTCGAGCCGCACCGGCAGGCCGTTCGCGCCGCGCACCTGGAGGAGACGGACCTGCTCCTGGAGCGCGAGCGCCTCCGGCGTGACCGTACCCGACGCGTCCGGCTGCAGCATGGCGCGCAGGACGCCGACCAGTTGCGGAGCGCTCGCCTTCTTGAGCGGGATGATGGCGACCTCGGTCTGCAGGAAGGCGGGTGGCGTGTCGAGGATGTCGAGGATCTCCCGAACGCTGTCGAACGACTCGACCGGCGCCGCGACGATCAGAGCGCGGTTGCGCGCGTCCGCGGTGACCGTGATCGGATCGCCGGGGCGCGATTCTCGCAGCTGCGCCAGGAGCTGCTCGACGGCGGGCAGCACGCGCGCCGGGGTGACATGTTGCAGCGGGAACGTCCGGAACTCGAGCACCGGCCGCAGCTCGGGCGCATCGAGCTGCCTGACGACCTGCTCGATGGCGATGAAGTCCTGCGGTCGCGCTCGCACGATGATGCTGCGCGCGCGCCGGTCGGTGACGGCCGCGATGGTCGGCGGTGGCAGGATCGGGTTTCCCTGCGCGTCGACGCCCTCGGGCACCTTGACGTTGAAGAGTCCGTCGAGCGTCCGCGCCACCGCGAGCGGATCGGCCCGCTCGATCCTGAAGATGCGGAACTCCATCTCGCCCTCGACGTAACCGAAGGAGAGCTGTCGGATGAGCTCCTCGATCGCCTCGAGCTCGCGCCGTGGTCCGGAGAGCAGGAGCGAGTTGGTCTCCTTCTCGACGGCGATGACCACGGGCGGTGGGCCCACCGCCTCGGCGTCCGTCTCATCGGCGCCGGCGTTCTCCGCCTCCCGGGGCCGGGCGGGCTCCGCCGCCTCGCGAGGCTGTTCGCCCGGCGCTTCCTGATTCTGGCCGTAGACGACACCGGAATGGTGCGCCGGCCCGGGAGGCTCGTCGGCCTCGCCCTCCTTCCCGGTCTTCTCCGGAGGTGCGCTCTCCGACGGCGGACCTCTCTCCGGAGGGCTGCTCTCCTTCCGCGGCGTCCGCTCGGGCAGCGTCTCGCGAATCTCGACACGCGTCCCCGCCATCCGCGAGTAGACGCGCTGGATCAACTGCGCCATGCGCTCCGCCGACATGCGTGGCAGCGGAAGGACGCGCACCTCGACCTCGCTCTCCCTGGCGGCGGCGTCGAGCTTCGAGACGAGATCCTCGATGATGCGGATGTCCGCGCCGCGGGCGACGATGGTCAGCGAGTTGGTGAAGGGGTCGGTCTCGACGGAGGGCCGGTCGTCCGCGGGCCGTCCGGCGAACATCGCCTCGACCTGCGAGGCGACGCGGTAAGCCTCGGCGTTCTCGAGAGCGATGTTTCGAACGTCGCGCTCGGACTTCTCCGGAGCGCGGTCGAGGCTCTCGAGGAGCCTCTCGACGACCGCGAAGAAGGGCGGCGTCGTCGACACGAAGATGCTGCGCGTGCGCTCGTCGCCGACGACGGTCAGCGGCGGCCTCGCCGCCGGATCCGTGCGGGTCTCGATCAGCCGCTCGAGCAGCACCTGCAGCGTGCGCGAGACCTCCTGCACCTTGCCGTTCTCGACGCGGAAGATGCGCATCTCGAAGTCGCCGCCGCTCGCCTCCGCGTCGAGCTCGCCGATGAGCTCGAGCACCTCCCTGACCGCCTCCTCGGGACCGTGGATCAGCAGACTGTTGGAGTTCGGCTCCGGCGTCACCGTCACCTGCCGCGCCGTGTCTCGCTGCCCGCGATCCCGGAGCGCGTCACGGATCGCCGTGGCGAGAGCCGAGGCCCGCGCGCGGTCGAGCTTGACCGTCCGCAGCACGGCCGCCCCGCCGCGCTCCGCGTCGAGCGTCCTGACGAGCTGCTCGACGCGCTCGAGGACGATACGCGGACCGTCGACGACGACCGTCCGGTCATCGGGTGATGCCGAGATCACCAGCCTCCGCCCGGCGCCGATGGCGCCGACGTCGCGCGCGAAGAGTTGCGAGACGATGCTGCTGATCGACGCAGCGGACGCGTTCTCCAGGGCGACAACACGCAGCTCGCGCGCATCCGCCGATCGTCCGCCGTCGAGCTCGCCGATGATCTTCTCGATCAACGCCATGTGCTCCGCCGTCGCGGTGACCACGAGGCGGTTGCCGGTGACGTCGCCAACGACCAGGGCGTCCGCCGCGCCGCTTCCGGGGGCGCCCTTCACCTGGCTCTGGTAGACCTGCTCGACCGTCCCGGCGAGCTGCGTGACGTCCGCCGCGCCGACGTCGAAAGCCCGCAGCACGCGCGGTCGCGCGTCCTCGGCCCGGTCGAGCTGCTCGACGATCACCGCGGCCGCCTGGAGATCCCGCGGCTCGCCGGAAACGACGATGGTGTTGGTCTTCGGATCGGCGCCGACGCTGACCCGGGGTACCGCTCCGCTCGCGGTCCGGCGCACGAGCGCGTTCGACAGGATCGTCGAGACCTGCTGAGCGTCGGCGTTCTCGAGTCGGAGGACGCGCGTGTCGTCGGTCTGCGTGCTCGCGGCGTCCAGCATGCTGACGATCGCCTCGATCGCGGTCAGCTCCGAGCGCGGCGCGTTGATGATGAGGCGATTCGCCGTTGAATCGGGGAGCACGAGGACGCGCTCCGTGCGCGCGCCGGGACGGCCGCGGGCGCGCTCGCGGTAGAGCCGGGAGACGGTCTCGGCGAGCTCCGTCGCGGAGCCGGTCCGCAGCTCGTAGACGCGGGTGTCGACCGCCTCCGGCGCGGCGCCCGCGTCGAGCGTCGCGGCGATCTCGTCGATGAGCGCGAGGTGATCGGGACGGGCGATGACGAGGCACCGCCCGGTGGTCGCGTCGCGAACGAACTCGGCGTCGGCGGGGCCGAGCTCCGGCCGGTCCTCGACACGCACGCGGTAGAGCTGCTCGAGGAGCGGCACGACGCGGGAGAGCTCCTCGGCGCTGCCCAGCGCGAGCACGCGCGTCTCGCGCGGCAGGCGGTTCGCCGGACTGCGCACGCGTTCGAGAATCGCCGCGATGCGCTCGAGGTGCGACCGGCGACCGGTGACGATGAACCGGCGGTTCGCCGAGTCCGCGATGAACACGGCGTCCGCCGCCCCACCGGTTCGCCGCGAGACGCCCTCCTCGCGGTAGAGCTGCTGGACGATCGGCAGCAGTCGCTCGACCTCCGCGGCATCGGTGAGCTCGAAGATGCGCGTCTCTCGCTCGACGGCCTTCGGCGCGACATCGAGCGTGTCGACGATCTCCCGCACCGACTCGAAGTCGGCCTCGGTCGCGATGACGATCAGCCGATTCGCGGTCGGATCGGCAGTGATCGACGGTTGCCTGCCCGCATCCTCGCGACCCCTGGCGCGCTCCTCGCGCGTGCGCGCGACCAGCGGCGCCAGCTCGTCGGCGCGACGGTGCTCGAGCTCGATCACTCGCAGGGCCCGCTCGGTGCGGCCCGGTTCGACGTCGAGCTCCGTGACGATGGACTGGACCGCCTCGACGTCCGCCGTGCGGCCGGCGACCACGACGACGTTGGTCGAGTCGTCCGGCGAGACACGGACACGCTCGATGACCTCGCCGCGCTCGTCGCGTGGATTCATCACCTTGGCAATCGCCTCGGCGACGCGCGCCGCGGGCGCCCTGGTGAGCTGGAAGACGCGCACGTCCTGCTCCTGTGGCGCCGTCTCGTTGAGCCGATCGACGATCTCGCCGACGACGTCGAGCTCGTCTCGCGGCGCGGTGACGATCAGCCGCGACGCGGAGTCGTCCGGAACGATCCTGGCGAGCGTGCGGTACGTCGGACCGCGCACCTGCCGCATCGACTCGACGAGCGTCTCGGTGACCCGGGGCGCGAGCACGCTCGCGCTCCCCGACCTCAGCTTGAAGACGCGCAGCTCACGCGGTTGACGGCTGGCATCCGTGTCGAGCTGATCGACTATGCCGGACGCCGCCTCGAGCGCGTCGGAGGGGCCGCGGAGCACCAGACTGTTGCTGCGCTCGTCGACGAGGATGCGAACGCGCGGGCGCTCCGGATCGGTGTTGATCACCTTGGCGAGGATTCCCTCGATTTCCGAGGCGATCGCCGTGGTGAGCCGCACCACCCGCGTCGAGTCGCTCGCCGGCCGCGATCCCTCCGGATCGAGCTTGCGAACGAGCTCCTCGACGCGCTCGATCTCCGCCGTCGGACCGGTGACGATCAGACGATCGCCCTCGAGGCCGGCGGTCAGTCTCGCCGCCCCTCCGTCCGGATCGCGTCCGTCGATCTGGGCGCGGTAGATCTGCTCGACGAGCGGGAGCAGCTCGGACGCGCGCGCGCCGTGAAGCTCGATCGCCCGCGTATCGCGGCGGCGCGCTCCGGAGCTCTCGGACTCGAGCTGGCGGAGGACGGTCGCAACCCGCGCGATCTCGTCCGGCGTGCCGGTGACCAGAATGCGGCGCGACGTCGGATCGGCGAGCAGCGTCGCGGGACCGCCCTCCGGCTGCGGCCGCCCGGCGAGCTGCGACTCGTACACCTGCCTGACGAGCGCGAGCATCGACTGCGCGTCTCCGGCGACCTCGAGCGGCATCGTCTGGCGCTCGGGCACCGACTGCTGACCGCGGAGTTTTTCGAGCAGCGACGCGACGCGGTCGAGCTCCTCCGCCGGACCCACCGCGATGATCCGCCTCCCCGGAGCATCGGCCTGGATCGTGGCGCGACGTTCCCGTGGACCGGTGAGGCTCGCCGTCTCCGCCGCGTAAACGGTCTGGAGGAGCGCCGACAGCCGCTCGACCTCGGCCGAATCCGCCAGCGCGAAGACCCGCGTCTCGTGCCCGGCCAGCGGCCGCTCGTCGCCCTCGAGCCCAGCGATGATCGTGGCGATGCGATCGAGATGCTCGACGCGCCCGGTGACGATGAGACGACGGTTCGCCGCGTCCGGCACGAACACCGCATCGGGCGGGCCGAGGGACGCGGGCTCGCCACGGAGCTGCTCCTCGTAGAGCTGCCGCGCCAGCGACTGCAGGCGGTCGAGACCGGCGGCGTCCGCCACCGGGAAGAAGCGTGTCTCGCGCGGCGCCGCGGACTGCGCGACGTCGAGCTTCGCGACGATCTCGCGCACGATGGCGACCTCGGCCGGCGGGGCGAGCACGATCAAGCGGTTCGACGCCTGATCGACCGTGATGCTCGCGCCGGCGTCGAGACGGCCCCGCGTGCGCGACTCGTACGCCTGCGTCACCAGCGGGGCGAGCTCGACGGCGGGTCGCTCGAGCGGCTCGATCAGCTCGAGCTCCCGCGGCGCGCCGATCGGCGGCTTGCCATCGAGCGCGGCGATCAGCTCCTCGATCTCGGCGATCTCGGACTCGGGCGCGCGGACCACGACGCGGCGCCCGCTCGGATCCGCGGTCACCGTCACCGGGGTGGCGCCCTCTCGCCTCGGGAGCGCCGACGTGACGGCGGCGGCGATCTCACTGCCGCGCTCGCGCGAGAGCTCGACGACACGCAGCACGACGCTGCGATCGGGCGTCGACTCGTCGAGGTCCTCGATGAAGGACTCGATCGCCTCGAGGTCGGCGACCGGTCCCGAGACGATGATGCTGTTCGTGGTGGCGTCGGCGGCGATGCGCACACGGCCGGTCGGCTTGCCCTCGTCGTCGAGCGGGTCCATCGACTTGCTCAGGGCCTCGGCGAGCTGTCCCGCATCTGCCTTCTCGAGCTTGAACACGCGCGTGTCCTCGGTCTTGACCGGGGCGTGCTGGAGCTCCTCGAGGATCGGCCCGAGCTCGCGCATCTCGTCCTCGGGCGCGACGACAACGATGCGCCGCGTGGCGTCGTCGGCGACGATGCTGGCCTGCGGACGGTAGGCCGGGCCCCTGAGCTCGCGCATGCGTTCCTCGAAGACCTGACGGACGAGCGGCGCGAGCTGCGACGGCGTGCCGGCGCGCAGCGGGAGGATGCGAAGCTCGCGCGGCTGCCGATCGGGGAGGGCATCGAGCTCGCTGATGACACGCCCCGCCGCGGCCACCGTCTCCGCCGGTCCCGAGACCACGATGCTGTTGCTGGCCGCGTCGGCGGAGAGGCGCAGGACCGGACGCGACGGATCGGTGTTCAGCGCGCCGCGGACCACGCCGAGGACATCGTCCGCGCGCGCGACCCGCAGTCGAAAGACACGCGTCTCCTCGCGCGGGCGGGCGACGGAGCCACGGGCGAGCTCGCGGACGATGGCGTCGACGCGATCGATCTCCGCGACGGTGCCCGTGATGATCAGCCGCGAGTCGTCCGGATCGGCGACCACGGTGGCGCGGCCACCCGGTGGCACGTCGCGTCCCTCGAGCTGCGCGGCGTAAAGCTGCTCGACGAGCGGCAGGAGCTCCGACGCGCGCGAGTCGCCGTCGAGCAGCAGGGACCGCGTCTCGCGCGCGACTGTCTCGCGCGACGTCCCCTCGAGCTGCTCGATGATCTTCTCGATGCGCGCCAGCTGTTCGGCCGTGCCGGTGACGATCAGCGAGCGACCGTCGCGACCGGCGAGGAACGTCGCCGGCCCACCGGCTGGCTCCTCCCGCCCCGCCACTTGCGCCCGATAGAGCTGCTCGACGAGCGGGACGATCTCGCTGGCCCGCGAGCCGTCCCCGAGCGCCAGCGTGCGCGTCTCTCGCGTGACCGTCTCGCGTGACGTCCCGTCGAGCTGCGCGACGATCTTCTCGATGCGCGCCAGTTGCTCGGTCGTTCCGGTGACGATCAGCGAGCGGCCGTCGCGACCGGCGAGGAACGTCGCCGGACCGCCGGCAGGCTCCTCCTGCCCCGCCATCTGCGCGCGGTAGAGCTGCTCCACCAGTGACACCAGCTCGGCGGCGCGCGACTCGCGCAGCTCGATCGTTTGCGAGGCGCGCTCGGCAGCGGGCCGGTCCCCGGCGAGGAGCTCCGAGACGATCGTCGCGATGCGGTCCTGGTCCTCCGGCGTCGCCAGCACGACGATGCGGCGGGCAGTGTCGTCGGGAATCAGCGTCGGTCGCGGCGAGCCCGGGCGCGCCTCGCCGAGCAGTCTCTCGACGAGCGGCGTCAGCTGGGCGGGCTGTCTGCTTCCGGTCGGGAGCACGCGCATCTCGCGTCGCGCCGTGGCGGGCGCGCGGTCGAGCTCGCCGACGATCCTGCGGATCTCCTCGAGCTGCGTCGCCGTCCCGTTGACCAGCAGACGATTGCGAGCGGCATCGGGAATGACCGCCGGCGCCGGCGTCCACGCCGCGTCACGCCGGGATGTGCGCTCGTCGATCAGTCCGCGAAGCGCCGCGAGTGTCTCCTCGACGCCGGAGTGCTCGAGGTCGATCACCGCGAGCTCGCGCGACGCGGCGGCGGTCCCCGGCGTGCCGAGCTGCTCGACGAGAGCGCGGATCACGTCGACGTGGGCCTGCCGGCCAGTGACGATGAGACTGCGGGTCTCGGCGTCGGCAACGATGCGCGCGTCCGCCGGCTCGAGACGGCGGTCGCCGGAAACCTGCGCCTGGTAGAGCGGCTCGACGAGCCTCACGAGGCGCTCCACCTGGGCCGCGTCCGCCATCTGGAACACGTGCGTCAGGCGCGGCTCGGCCGCCGGCGGCTCGATGTCGAGCTCCTGGTGGATGCGTTCCGCCGTCTGCACGCTCCCCGGAGCGCCGCTGACGACGATCGTCCGCGTCACGGGGTCGACGTGCACCGAGAGGTTCTGTCGCGTCTGGCCGTCCTCGTCGCGGGTCGTCGTCGCCTCGCGCATGGTGTTCGCCAGCGCCTCGGGATCGCCGTGCTGGACGCGGAAGATCCGCGTCACGGTCAGCCGGTACGACGGCGTCCGGCCCCGTGACACGCGACGCTCGGGGTCGGTGTCGACCGTGTCGATGAACGATTCGATGCGCCCGATCGACTCCGGCACGGGCGCGGCCACGATCAGCCGGTTCGATCTCGCGTCGACGAGCAGCCGTGCCCTGTTCGATCCGGCTCCGGGCGCCTCTCCGGCCGGGGCGACGCCCGGAACCGCCACGCGGATCATCGTCGCCAGCTCGGTGGCAGCCATGAATCGCGGATAGAAGATGCGCAACTCGCCGGCGCTCGACCCGAGGTCCTCGAAGCGCGCGATGAGCTCCTCGGCGAGCTCGACGTTCTCCGGCGGCCCGAAGAGGACGAGCGTTCCGGTCGGTTGATCGAACGACGTCGCGACGTAGTCCTCCGGATTCGGCGGCGCCGTCTGCCACGCGTTGTTGGCGAAGATAGACTTGCGCGGCGCGGTCGCGGCTCCGAACGTCTTGTCGATCATCTCGGCGAGCACCGCGCCGGACGCGCTGATCACCCGGTGCGTCTTCATGACGCGCCCCCGGGTGGTCTCGACATCCGCCTCGACGAGGAGCTTCTTGATCCTCTGGATGCTGTCGAGGCGATCGGTGATGACCAGCCCCTGTCCCTTGACGAGCGGCGAGATCGAGCCGGCGCCGGAGAGCATCTTGCTCGCCGCCTGCGCGGTCTCCACCGGCTCGAGGTAGGTCAGGGGAAGCACGACGGTGACGATCTCGCCGGGCCGCGCGTCGCCGGTGCCGTCGAGCCCGCGGAAGATCTTCACCGGAAGCTGTGGCAGCTGGTCGCGGCTCGCGACGCGCAGGTAGCGATCGGCCTCGAGGAGCGCGACACCCTTCATCGAGAGAATCAGGTTGAAGGTGTCGAGCGCCTCCTCGTACGTGTACGGCTCGGGGTCGGAGAAGGTGAGCGTGCCCTCGATGCCGATGTCGCCGATGATCGGCTTGCCCGCCATCTGCGCGAAGCGCTTGACCGCATCGGCGTAGGGGATGCCCTCGAACTGGAAGCGGATGTCGCCTTCCGGCGCGGGATTCGCCGCGGCCTCGGGCTGGGGCCTCGGCGGGTCACCCGCGGGCGCCGGTGGCTCCTCCTGGCCGCCCGCGACGCCCGCGCACGCGGCGACGAGGCACCAGGCGACGACCTCTGCCGGCACGAACGCGGACACGGACTTGGTGCTCATGCTCATTGCGAGATCATGCTGCCGCGGGATGCGACGACGGTCGCCGCGCGAGGCAGCCCTCTCTTCCGTTGGCGCGATCAGTCGTCCTTCAAGTCAGCCGGCAACAGCTCCGGTGGGAGGCGATACCTGTCCGCGAGCGTGTCGCCACGCTCGATGGCCCAGTACTCATCGCCGATCGAGATTATAACACGGCTTGATGACACGAGATCCGGATTCCGCGGCAGCGGCAGCGGGCGATAGTCGACACGCACCACGCGGCCACCGGCGAGCTCGTCGCCCGGACTGTACTCGGCGATCACGCCGGCGGTCGCATCGCGCACGAGGATCTCCGACTCGCCGCGCCATTGCGACAGCGAGACGATGCGAAACGTCTCCGGGCCGGGACCGGTCGGCGCCGGTGGCTGATCCGGCTTCGGGCTCGGCTCCGGGGCAGGCGGCGGGGGCGGTCGCTTGACGTACGGCCGGAAGAGATCGCGCCGGAGGATCGCGTCGTACAGCGCACGGCGGTCTCCATCGAGCGTTCCCCCGGGCTCGAGCGCGACGCGCTCCACGGGCACGGGCGGCACGAGAACGAGCGTCAGGTAACGGAAGCTCACCGCAAACTCGCCCGAGCCCCGCGGCGAGATCGTCAGATTGTCGATGCGCTGCAGCGACGGATCGGACTCGAGCAGAAAGAGCAGGTCGACCACCTGCTTCTTCGGCCCGACCCCCTGGACGTTCCAGCCGATCTCGCGCGCGCCCTGCCTCGGCGTCGCACCGAGCGGCAGGCGCGTGAATCGGCTGCCGTCGAGGCCGGCGCGGGCGATCAGCTCGGTGAGTCGCTTGCCGGTGGCCGCGCTCGCCGTGGCGGGGTCGTCGCCGTGCGTGCGACGCGCGGCCGCGGCGAGCTGGTTGTAGGAGACGCGGATGCGCGTCTCGAGCTGCTCGAGCTCGCCGAGGGCGCGCTCGAGCGTGAGGTTCTCCGCGTCGGCCGCGCGCATCGGCTTGACGAACCACGCGTGGATCGCCAGCCCGATGACGAAGACGGCGGCGATCGATCCGGTGACGAGCGCGATGGTCCGCTCGCGGGGAGTCATCGTCCTCGCCGCGCCGGCCGTCGAGCTCGGCGTCGCGTTCGTCGAGGCGGTCGAGCTCGTGGAGTTCGCCGTCGTCATCGCTCGGCCTCCAGGAAGCGCGGGCGTTCGTCGCTGTCGTCGGGCGGCTGGCCGGCGTCGGGGGTGATGCCGCCCGGCTCGCCCCCGTCGGCGACGAGCGCTCGGTCCGCGGCGGCGGGGAGCACGAGCGCCGTCTCGGCCGACGCGTCATCCGCGGGGCGATCAGGCGGGCTGACGGTCTTCAGGTCGATCGCGAGCCCCGCGCCGGGACGCATCTCGACCGTCGTCCGGAAGACGTAGCCGAAGCGATCCTTCGCCGAGGTGACGCCGATGGGGCTCACCGCGTACCCGGACTCGCGCAGGCGCGTGTCGAGGTCGGCGAGGACCTCGTCGCTCGTCGCCTGCACTGACAGGCGGATGGCGCCCGTCGACGTCGTTGTCATTCCGGTGAGGTAGACCTCCGTGCACGGCGGCAGGACGCCGCTGAGGTAGGCCCAGTGGTCGAGCCAGGAGAGGCGCTGCGCCGTCCACTCCGCGACACCGCTCGCGCGCGCCAGGTACGCCCGGTGCTGGGACGTCCAGCGCTCGAGCGCCGCGATGCGGCCGCGGAGGTCCGCCGCGCGCTCGAGAGGTCCGCGCAACAGACGCTCGCGCACGACGAATCCGCAGACGACGAGCGCGACCAGGGCGGCGGCGGCGAGCATCATCCTCGATCGCGCGCCGCTCCTCTTGACCGCCGGACGCTTCGGATGCAGGAAGTCGAACGACATGCCGCGTGGCTCGTTGGCGGCGACCGCGAGCCCGATGACGGTGATCGCCGCGGGCGCCACCAGCCGCTCCTGCTCGCGCTCGACCTCGAGCAGGTCCTTCGGGTCGAGCAGTCCGCAGGGCATGTCGAGCCGCGCCGCGAGCGCCGAGGACACGGCGCTCTCGTTGCCCGTCACGCCGGCGATCAGGACGCGCTTGATGGTGCGGTTCCCGGCGACGCCGACGTAGCTCATGATGGTGCGCACGACCTCGCGCGAGACGGTCGCGATCGGATCCTCCTCCCCCTCCGTCCCCTGACGTTCCGGGGCCGCCGCGGGATCGAACGCATTTCCGGCGCCCCGCGCCTCCGGCACGCCGACGGAGACAGCGCGGCTGAAAGCGAGCTTCTTGCCGAGGACGACGTCGATGTACACCTCGTCGGGACGGAGGTAGACCAGCGCCACGCCGCCTGCCGCGTCGTCGGCCCCGCAGAGCTCGATGCAGCGAACGTTCGCGTAGGAGCGCAGACCGAGGGCGTGCAGATGGAAACCGGCGGCGGCGGCGATCTTCAGGTAATGCTCGACGCGGGCCCGATCGACCGCCGCGACGAGCACGTTCGGCGGCGCGCCCGCGGGCGCGCCGTTGGCGACGCGTGGATCGAGACTGCCGTCGGTCGCCGGAGTCTCCGGACCGGGCTCCTGGATGGTGAAGTCGATCACCGCCTGATCGGCGGGGAACGGGAGGTCACGCTCGACCTGGAGCCTGACCATCGCGGCGAGCTCGCTCTCGTCGTCGATCCTCGGCAGGGCGAGCGGCTTGAGGATCACCTTGCGCCGGGGCATCCCCATGACGACGCGTCCCGGCTTGATGCGAAGCCGTCGCAGGGCTCTCTTGAGCCATGCGCCGACCGCCGCCGGGTCCTCGAGGTCGAGCCCGTCACCGCTGGCGGGCAGCGGCTCGGCGACCAGTCGGGTGACCCGCGTCCTGCCCCCGCGCCGCACGGACTGCGCGATGCGGAGCACGCGGCCGTCGATGTCGAGCGCCGTCAGAGTCTTGGTCCGGAGCAGTCGACGCACGGCTCAGCTCCCGTCATGCCGCTCCGCGTCGCCGCGCAGCGGGAAGGGCAGTCCGACGCGGGTAATGTCCCGCAGATACGTGATCCGGGGCCGGTCGCGTCCCGTGTCGATGACCGCCTCGACGACCCTGAAACGACCCGATGGTACACCAAAGCCGACCACCTGCACACGAAACTGGTACCCGCGCGCGACGAGCCACGGCGCGAGGCGCCGGAAGCGCTCGACGTCGACAAGCCCCTCCTCGAGCAGCCACGCCGTCGTCCGTCGTCGTGCCTCGTCGAGGTCCCGGCGCCTGGCGACGATCGATGCCGCGAGCGCCCGGTCGATTCCGGGCACCAGCGCGAGCATATCGGCGGAGGCGGTGTTGACGTTGACGGTGCGAGCGATGAACCGGTGCCACGGATGCGTGCGGGTCTTCTCGAGGAGCTCCCCGATCCGGTCGGGACCGACGCCGGACTCGATCCAGACCTTGCGCCCGTCCTCGTCGTCGATCTCGCGCCGCGCGAGGAGGAGATCGACCGGGTGACCGAACACCGCCGGTGGCTCGTGCGTTTGCCTCCGATCGTCGCCGCCCTCGGCGTCGCGATGGCGCTCCGCGTCACGCCTCGCCTGCCGCCGGACGGCCGCGATGTACTCGAGCGCGCGCTGCGAGAGATCGACCTCGGCGAGCCGCTCGATGTCGCGGTTGAGGTCGACCTGGAGGCGCTGCTCGTGATCGACCGACCACCCGATCCCCCACACGGTGAGACGGCCGCGCAGCCCGCCGTCGAGGACGCCGTCCGCATTGTCCGGCGGGAAGCTGTCGAGCTCGTCGTTCTCGAAACGGTCGAGCACATGGTTGAGGTTCGCGTCCTCGCCGTAGAGCGCGCGGGCATCGAGGCCGCGCACCAGGAGCAGCTCGTCGAGGCTGGCGAGGCGTCCGTTGCGGATGCGGTACGGCGCACCGGCCGCGCGATAGTCCTCCTGCTCCGCGCCCTCGCGGCGCCGGTCGTGGTCGTGATCGATGTAATCGATGACCGCATCGGCAAGCGCCGGCGTCATGCCGGGCATGCGCGCGAGCAGCTCCGCGTCGACGGCGTTGACGTTGAAGCGCGACGACTCATCGACGACGCCATACCGAACGCCGCCCGTGACGCCACTCGAGACGCCACTCGAGACGCCGGCCGAGTCCACGTCGGCCGGCGCGAAGACCGTGAAGTACCAGCGGTCGAGGCCGTCGTCGTGCACGAGGCGGTTGCGAAAGACCGCCGGGTTGTCGGTCCAGGCCTCCGGCCGGGAGCCATGGCGAAACACGACTTCGGCCGCCGCGTGCACGCCGCTCATCGCCGCGAGCCAGGCCTGCTCGCCACCACGTCCAGCGTCCGCGGCCGCGTGCTCGGCGCGCACGCGGTAGAGGAGACTGATCGCCAGCATGCCGGCGAGCATGCTGACGACGAGGACCGCCACCAGCGCGAGGCCGGCGTCGGACGCGGTCGAACGGCGGTCTCGCGACGACCGCCACGACCATGCCGGGGATCCCGTGCGCGTCGCGGGCATCATCCCGACCTCCACTGCGTCGGACCGACTCGGGTCGCCGCCGGTATATGGATCACCCGGCGGAAGAGATCGGCCGGATACTCGTCGAGATCGCCGTCGTGCGCGAACGGCTCGGCGCCGAGGTTGACCTCGACGCCGCGGGGCAGGTGTCCGTGGCGCCACTCGTCCTGCCACTCGCGACCGTCGTGATAGCGGAGGCGGAGGAACTGCAGACGCGACGAGACCGGCTCGCGGAGCCGGCGACGGCCGTGGTCCTCGCCGGCCAGGAGGCGGAGCTCGCGGCGTTCGATGCCGCCCCGGTGGCCGCCCCGGTGGCCGCCCCGGCGATACTCGACCCAGCGCAGATCGGTCTGCGGCGCCGGCGTGGAGACGCCCGGCTCGCGCGCCCACGCCGACTCGTCGGGCAGGACGGTGGTCAGGAGCTCGATGCGGTCGCGGTGCCCCGTGATGCCGCGGCGGTGGCCGTGGTCGATGGTCACCGCCTGGAGCTCGCGCGTCAGTCGCTCCATCACCAGTCGCGCCGCCGAGACCACCTCGACTTCCCGATCCATCTGGTCTCGCACCGACGCGGCGTGCCGGTAGAAGACCAGCACCGCGACGAGCAGACCCGACGCGATGGCGACGGCGACGAGGACCTCGATCAGCGAGAAGCCGCGGTCCCGGGGCGCGCGCCGATTCATCGACCTGCCTCCCGGCGCCTCCGTTCGCGCTCTCCGATCTCCTCGGCGAAGATCTTCCTGACCAGCTCGAGCCGCGCCGGATCAACTTGCGGCTCCGGGCGCTCGACGCGCTCGGTGGAGTTGACCCTGACGAGCTGCGTCAGACGCCGGACGACGCCGGACGGGACGTGCCTGACGACGACCTCGATGCGCTGCAGCGACATCGGCCGATGACGCGTGGGATCCGGAGGGGCGGCGATGGCGGTCTCGATGCCCGCGTCGGCGGGCGTCACCTCGATCTCGCGCGTCCAGCCGTCCTCTCGCATGTCCTCGATCGGCTCCTCGGGCAGCGAGACGGCCGGCAGCAGATCCATCTGGATCAGCGACATCGTCGTCACCGCGAGGTCGGCGGCGTGCGTCTCGTGGCGCAGGCGCTCCACGCCGCCGATCGACGAGCCGAGCCCGACCAGCACCGCCGTCGCCGCCGCGACGAAGAGCCCGAGCGCGAGGACCACCTCGAGGAGCACGGCTCCTCCGCATGGCGTCCCACGGGACTCCGGTACCGTGTCGCGCGGGGGGATCACCGTGACCTCCCCCGGCGATCGTGCCGTGTCCGCTCGCGGCGATTGCCGGTGTCGTCCCTCGCGCGGTCCGGATCGAAGCGCGACAGCGCCCCGGTGATGCCGTGGACGCGGATGCCGATGGTGCGCGGCTCCGGCTCGCGGGCGCCAGCCTCGGCGATGACGATCTGGACCGCATCGGCCGAGCCGTCCGGATGGAAGGTGACCGGGGCGACGGTCGCCGCGTCCTGACGCGGCCCGCCGTCTTTCCACGCCTCGCGCGATGACGGGCCCATGGCAGCCGGCTCGTTTTCGCCCTCGCCGGCGACGAGCTGGCGGAGCGGCGTCACCGACACCACCTCGACCAGATCACCGAGCCCGCGCGCCGCCCACGCGGCGCCGGAGACGTCGTCGAACTCTCCGGGACGACCGAGCGGGTCGGTCTCGCGCTCGACGCGGACTCGATCGAGTGCTCCCTCGGCGGCTCCCTCGGCCGTGCTCTCCGCCGCGAGCATGACGCGCATCCGGCGGCCCGTGCGAGCCGCCTCGGCGCGCGCGAACCGCAGCAGCGTCTCGACGCGGCCAGCGCCCTCGTCGAGCCGCGAGCCTCGCCCGAGGTCGACGAAGTTGAAGACGAGCGCGCCGAGGAGCACGACGAGCAGCGCGAGGGCGATGGTGCCCTCGACCAGTGAGAAACCGCCGTCGCGGCCGGACGCCCGGATCACGTCAGCGCGTCCTGCCCGGTCCCGGAAGCGCCGGCACGCCACCGCCCGTTCCCGGGCCCACCGGCGGGGTGCCGATGTCGGCGGGAGTGCCCGCTCCACCCTCGATGCCCTCGACGTCGTAGAGGCGGATGTCGTCCTCCGTGTCCGGCTGCCCGTCCGGCCCGATCGAGTAGAGCTCGTACTCGGGGCCGGCGGTGTCGCCGGTCAGCGTCCGATCGCGCATCTTGTAGACGATTGTGTTTCCCCACGCGTCGTCGAGAGTCGCGCCGCGCTTCAGATACGGTCCGGCCCAGCGCTCGCCGATCCGCGCGTTCTCGAAGTTCGGCTTCCTGACGAGCGCCGCGAGCCCTCCCTGCTCTTCCGACGGATACGTGCCGACGTTGGTCTTGTAGAGCTGCAGCGCCTGCTCGATCTGTTCGAGCTTCAGCCGCGTCGTGTTGCGCTGGGCGCCCTCCTGCTGCGGCAGCACGAAGATCACCAGCGCGCCGGCGAGCATCAGGATGATGACGATCACCAGCAGGATCTCGACGAGCGAGAATCCGGCATTCGGTCGCGAACGAATCCATCGCATGGTCATGGGGCGTGTCTCCTTTCAGTCCTCGTTGTCGCTCTTGCTGGTCGCGTCCCCGTCCCCGTTCCCGTGCCCGTGCCCGTGCCCGTCTCCGCCTCGAACGCTTCGGGAACGGGTACGGCTGCATGTCCGGGTGAGCCACTCATGATCAACTCCGTGTATGAAGTCGTCGATCTCTCCATCAGTTCCCGAGCGAGCCCGCGAGCGTGAAGATCGGCAGCAGAAGGCCCATGGCGAGAAACCCGATCGCCACGGCGAGAAGGCAGAGGATCACGGGCTCGACGAGCCGCACGGCGTGATCGACTTGACGGTGCGTGCGACGATCGACCGTGTCGGCGATCTGGACCAGCACCTTCTGGAGCTGGTTCGACTCCTCGGCGACGGTGATCATCGCGAGCACCTGCGGCGGTATGAAATCGCCCTGGCCGAGCGGTCCCGAGAGCGTCTCGCCCGCGCGGACGCTCTCGGCGGCCTCCGCGACGCGCGCCGCGAGGAGACGCGACCCGGTGGCGTCCTTGCTGATCGACAGCGCCTGGAGGAGCGGCACGCCGTTGGCGATCATCGTACCGAGGATGCGGCAGAACCGCGCGATCGCCACCATGCGCAGCGCCGGTCCGACGACGGGAACGCGCAGTCGAACTCTCTCGAAGAGACTCCTGCCGGCGCCGCTGCGCAACGCCACCCCGACGCCGAGGCCCGCCGCGACCGCGCCGACGAGCAGCAGCGGCCAGTACGAGCGCACCAGCGTGCTGAGCCCGAAGACGACCGTCGTCGGCAGCGGCTTGTCGACACCCTCGAGCAACGGCTCGAACCGCGGCACGAAGAAGACCAGCGCGCCGAGCATGATCGACGTGCCGAGGAGCGTCAGCAACGCGGGATAGATCAGCGCGCCGCGCACCTTGCCGCGCAGGTCGTCGAGGCGCTCGATGAAGTCGGCGAGACTCGAGAGCACCTCCTCGAGAAAGCTGGCGCGCTCGCCCGCCTGCACCATGGCGACGTGAAGCAGCGGGAAGGTCTCCGGATGGTCGCGCATCGCCTCGTGCAGCTCCTTGCCATCCGCGACCGCGTCGTGCACCTCACGCAGCAAATCTCGCAACCGGCGGCTGACCGACGAGCGCATGATCGATCGCAGCGCTCGAAGTAGCGGGACGCCCGAGCCGAGCAGGTCGCCGAGCTGCCCGTAGAACATGCCGAGATCCCGCGAGCGCACTCTCGAGGAGCGCTGCTCGCGCGAGCGGTCCCTGCGGCGCGACACCTCGACCGGTAAGAGCCGGCGCTCGTCGAGGATCCTCAGCACCGCGGCCTCGGTGTCCGCCTCGATGACCCCCGAGGCGCGGTCGCCGGTCACGGTTCTTGCGATGTAGGTGAAATCGGGCATGAGGAATCTCACTCCGCCGTCGACCGGAGGACCTCCTCCGGAGTCGTCACGCCCTCGCGGACCCGGAGCCAGCCGTCCTCGCGCAACAGCCGCAGACCCGACTCGCGCGCCATGCGGGCGAGAGCGCTCGCCGGAGCGCGCGACATGATCCCCTCGGCGACCTCGTCGGTGGTGGTCAGGAGCTCGAAGAGGCCGGTCCGGCCGCGGTACCCGGTGTTGCGGCACTGACGGCAGCCCTCGCCGCGCCAGAGGTTCGACCCCGACGCGAGCTCGAGATCGCGGGGGAGGTCCTCGGGCGCCGGCGTGTACTCGACCTTGCAGTGGGCGCAGATGCGCCGCACCAGCCGCTGGGCCATCGCGCCGGTGAGCGTGCTGGCGACCAGGAACGGCTCGACGCCCATGTCGATCAGTCGCGTCGCCACGGACGCCGCGTCGTTCGTGTGCAGCGTCGAGAGCACGAGGTGTCCGGTGAGCGCGGCCTGGATCGCCGCCTCGGCGGTCTCGAGATCGCGGATCTCGCCGATCATGATGACGTCCGGGTCGTGTCGCAGGATGGCGCGCAGGCCGCGCGCGAAGGTCATGCCGACCTTCGGGTGCACCGGGATCTGGTTGACGCCGTCGAGGTGGTACTCGACCGGGTCCTCGACCGTGATCAGCTTGATCCCGGGACTGACGATGGCGTTGAGCGCCGCGTAGAGCGTCGTTGTCTTTCCGCTGCCCGTCGGCCCGGTCACGAGGATGACGCCATGCGGGCGCGCGATCATCGTCTGGAAGCGCGCGAAGGTGTCCTCGCCCATGCCGAGCTCCGGAAGCGCGTAGAGGATGGTCGCCTTGTCGAGAAGGCGCATCACGACGCCCTCGCCGAAGATCATCGGAATCACGCTGACGCGCACGTCGATCTGCCGCTCCCCGACCTGGAACTTGATGCGGCCGTCCTGCGGCAGCCGCTTCTCGGCGATGTTCATGCCGGCGAGGATCTTGATGCGGCTGACGATCGCCGCGCGAAAGCGGTGGATCTGCGAGGGCAGCGAGGCGTGCTGCAGGACGCCGTCGATGCGGTAGCGGATCGACAGCTCGTTCTCGAACGGCTCGACGTGAACGTCACTGGCGCGCTCGTTGATCGCCTCGAGGATGATCTCGTTGACGAGCTTGATGACGCTCGCCTCCTGCGCCATGGCGAGGAGGTCCTGCGTGTCCTCGTCGTCGGTCGAGATCACGTCGACCGTGTCAGCGTCGACCATCTCGTCGATGGTGTCCCCGCCGACGCCGTAGTGCGCCTTGATCAGCTTGTCGATCTCTTCCTGCGGCGCGAGCACCGGCTCGACGGTGAGCCCGGTCATCAGGTGGATCTCGTCGAGCGAGTAGAGATCGTAGGCGTCGCTCGTCACGACGCGGAGGGTGCCGTTCTGCCTGGCGACCGGCACGATGCGCTTGCGGTGCACGAAGCGCGACGGGAGCAGCCGGAGGACCTGCGGGTCGATCGCCATCTCGCCGAGGTCGACCACCTCCAGGCAGAGCTGCTCGCCGAGGAGCTCGAGCAGGGCACGCTCCTCGACGTGGCCCAGCTGGATCAGGGCCCGATCGATCCGGATGCCATCGCGGTCCTGAAGCTCCTTCGCCTCGCGGAGCTTCTGCGGAGTGATCAGACCACGCTGGAGGAGTTCATCGGACAGGCTCATGGGCCCGCTCCGCACTGCGTCAAGCCGTGGTGCCGCGAGGTCGGCTCGACTTGTGCACAGCAAGGCATTGTCCCGCAGGCCGATGCCCGAATCAACGACAAAGCGGACTCGGGTCGGAGGCCGTCACCGGGGCGCGGTGAGCTGCACCGTCGCCGTCTCGCCGGCCCGGATCTCGACCGTACCGAGCTCGATCGTGTCGGCCCGCTCGGGATCGAACACGCGACGCTCGTTCGGCCGCATCGTGAGCAGCAGGATGGAGTACCGGCCGGGTCGCACGCTCCGCTTCGAGAATTCGCCGGTGTCGGGACTGACGTACGTCATCGGCGTGTCCGCAGGCGGCGCGACGCCCTCGCCTTCCGCGGGCGCCGGAGAGTCGCCCGGTATCGGCCGCAGCACGACGAAGTGCCACGGATCCGATGGCTTGCGGCGGGTGAGGTCGGCGATGGTCCCCTCGAGCTGGCCTGCAGGCTCCATCCGGAAGCGCAGCTCCGGTTCGACCTCGGCGGGGAGCTCGACCTCGCGCGTGCTCTCCTCCGTCCAGTAAGCCGGGTGCTGGACGCCGATCGAGTGACTCCCCGCGGCGAGCCCCGACACGACGGCGACGCCCCGATCATCGGTCTGGGGGATCGACGAGTGCGATCCGGCGTCGTCTCGCCGGTGCGCCTGCACGATCACGCCGGAGATGCCGACCCCGTCGCGGTCGACGACGACGACGGTGACGCTGAGCCCGCGATCGAGTCGCGCCGTCAGGTCGGTGACGCGACCATCGAGGACCTCGGCCTCGGCGACTCGCTGCGCGAATCCGTCCGCCTCGACGGTGACGCGGACGCGTCGCGGCGCGAGCCCCTCCCAGACGTGCCGCCCCTCGGCGTCCTCGACCTCGGTCACCCGTCCCCCGTACGCCGGCCACGCGCGCGGGCCCTCCCCGTCGCCGACCGCGTCCGTCACGAACGCACGGTACCGCTCGACGGGACGACCCGTCTCGGCCGCGACGACCGTCAATCGGAGCCCGCCGAAGCGCCGTAGCACGATCTCCGGCAGGCGGTCGCCGGCCTCGAACGACGAGATCTCGACCGGCTCGAATCCCTCCGCGCGCGCGACCACGGAGAAGCGCCCGGGCGGCAAGTTCTCGATTCGGTAGCGGCCGTCCGCGCCCGTGCGTGCCGTCGCGACGCCACGACCGGCGAGTCGCCGGAAGAGCTGCGCCTCGCGACCGCCCGGCTCGTCGGCGGGCTGCCGATCGGCGGCGAGGAATGCGACCACCTCGATCCCCTCGAGCACGGCGGCGCTGCCATCGACGACGCGTCCCTCGAGGACACCGCCGGCGCGCAGCACGACATCGAGAGTGACCGGCTCGTCCGCGACCTGAATCCCGGGGATGCGCTCGGGCGCGAAGCCGCGCATGGCGCCGACCTCGAGCACGTACTCGCCGGGCTCGACGCCGCGAATCCGGTAGCCGCCGTCCTTCCCCGCGTAGACCGTCTTGCCGCCGTCGCCACCGAGGAGCGCGACAATCATCGCCTCCTCGCCACCGAGCGACACCGGGCGGGCGAGATGCACCCGCGCTCCCGCCACTGGCGTCCCGTCGGGGCCAGTCACGCGGCCCGCGATCGAGGCGCCCGGCGCCAGCACGATCTCGATCAACACGTCGTCGCCCTCGGGGATGTCGGCGAGCGCGAGGCGCCCGCTCGCGTACGCGGGATGCGCGCCGACGATCTCGACGCGCTCGAACATCGGACCGATGACACGACCGGGAGGCCGGAGCTCGAATCCTCCCTCCGCATCGGTGACGGCGGCCGTCCCACCGCCGGGCGAGAGCATCATCGCGAAGGCGGGCATGCCGGGGACCTCGAGGCGCACACGCGCGCGCGGGATCGGCTCGCCCTCCGGGTCGATGACGCGGCCGTGCAGCACGCGAGTGCGCACCAGCCGGATCACTTTCGGATCGGCGGTATCGTCGGCCCCGACCGAGAGCTGCTCGAACGCCGTCGCGTACTCGGGATGCTGGAATCGCGCGAACACGGACTGCCGCGCGCCGGGAGCGAGCGAGTGCCCCGACCCGGGCTCCGCCGCCAGCCCGCGGATGACGACGCGCCCGCCGGCGTCGCTCGAGGTCGGCGACTTCGAAACGCCGGGCGAGACTCCGGACACGCGCACGCCCTCGATCGGTGAGTCGTCCTCCGCGTCGACCACGCGCGCCACCGCCACGAGCCCTCGTTCGAGCTGCAGCCGAACGTCGAGCCGGTCAACCTCGACGTCGGCGACGCTCGCGGGCGCGAAGGTGTCCGCCGTCGCATTGACGGTGTACCGGCCCGCGGGAATCGGCTCGAGCACGAAGCGGCCGCTCTCATCGGTCGACGTCTCGACGAGCACGGGCCCGGGCGTGACTCCCGGCAGCGCGGGATGTTTCTTCTCGATCCACACGCGGGCGTCCTCGACGGCCGCGCCGTCGGGAGAGAACACGGTCCCCGCGATGGCGTGCGGCGTCTCGAGGGCGAGCTCGCCGAGGTCGGTCTCCGGCGCGGCGATCTGCACCTCGAAGACCGTGATCGGGAAGCCGTCCTCGCGCACCTCGAGCTCGAACGGCCCGCGCGCGAGTCCATCGATCCGCAACCGGCCGTTCTCCGCGACGCCTCGCCGCACGTTCTCGCCGAGGACGTCGAAATCCATCTGCATCATCGCGACCGGATTGTCGAAATCGCGGCGCTGTTTCGGCTGCATGGTCCACCTCGCGCCATCGACCGGAGCTCCGTCCCGACCGACGACGGTGCCGGTGACGACGGCGCCCCGCTCGAGCGGGATCACGTGTCCTTCGGATCCGGCCGCGACGCGCTGCACGCGGCTCTCGAGGAAACCGGGCGCTCTCACCGTGAGGTCGTACAGCACCGGCTCCAGCGACCGCACGATGAACTCGCCATCGGGTCCGGAGTGGGACGACCGGTCGCCGATGACGATGTCGCCCTCGAGCAGACTCTGGATCGTCCCCATCAGCTTGCCCATCGCCGCGCCCGCGCTCCTCGAGCTCGGCTCCGCGCGCACGCGGGCATCCGCGATCGGATCGCCGCGCGCGTCGACGACCCGTCCCGAGATGGCGTGGCCGCGGACCAGAGTGACGTCCGCGGAGGCCGTGACCCCCTCCTCGACGACCGCCCACGTGCCGGTCTCGGGGAGATGGTCGTCGTGCCGGACGTACAGCCGGTAGTCCCCGCCCGGCAGGCCGTGGATCGCGTAGCGGCCCTCGGTGTCGGTGCGCGACCGCGAGACCGTGTCGAGGCGCGCCTCGTACCGGCTGCGCAGCAACTGCACCGCCGTGGCGGGATCCCCGGATTCCGAGAGCTCCGACTCGGCCGCCGTGAGCACCGCCTGCCACTCGTCGATGTCGACCGCCGCGACCTCCGCGTCCGGGATCCCGACGCCGTCGACGTCGGAGACGATGCCGGTGATCGAGGGCGGGTGGTCGGGCAGGGCCGGCCCGGGTTCGTCGTCCCCGGTCGTCGAGCCCGCACCCGCGGGGAGCGATGGGTCCCCCGGCGCGCCGGCAGAGCCCTCGCCGGCGTCGACGGGAGCACCCGCCACCGGCGTCGTGTCGCTCGACTCGCGCTCCGGATCGCCGCGCTCACCGGGACGGAGGAAGTAGAGGAACGCGAGAATCGCCACCGCGGCAAAGACGCCGAGCGAGATCATCAGACTCGCGAAAAGCCCACGGTTCATCGGCTGCACGCTCTCATCAAAAGGTCCCCCGCCGGTCCACCAGTGTCCTTCCACGAGTCTAACCCCCACGTTGCAAAAATCCGGTTCCGTTCCCGGTCCCGGACCCGGAACCCGGTCCCGACCCGCCCGCGCGGCCTGCTTTCGGTTCTCGGCGAACCTCACTCGCGGTGCGATCTGCCGAGAGCACCGCGAGGGCCGGCGTGGGAAAACCGTGGTCCCCGGACGGGTCGATTGCTACGATGAGCCGGGTCACGTCAATGCGAGAGGGAGTCCCATGAAAGCGAAAGTCTCGATCACAGGCCGTCTTGCCACCTGTGTGCCGGCGGCGCTCGGCCTTCTCGTCGCGAGCGGTGCGGCGGCGCACGACACCGTGACGTTCGACCGCGACATCAAGCCGATCATCCAGCGCACGTGCGGCGGGGCGACGTGCCACGTCAACCGGAGGGAGAGCGGCGTCGACCTGACGTCGCACCAGAGCACGATCGAGAGCGTCGGCACGCAGTACCGCGGTCCGATCGTCATTCCGGGCGACCCCGACGCAAGCCCTCTGATGGACAAGATCAACTCGCAGCGGCCGCGCTTCGGCGCTCGCATGCCGCGAGGCCAGACGCCGCTCACGGACATCGAGATCAACCTGTTCCGGCGGTGGATCCGCGAGGGCGCGCTCAACCGCCACATCCCGCAGCACGGCGACGCCAACAACGACGATGACCTCGACGTCACCGACGCGGTCTTCATCCTGAGTTTCCTCTTCCAGCGCGGCGAGGCGCCGGATTGCCTCGCGCTCGCCGACGCCAACCGCGACGGGGCGGTCAACGTCAGCGACGCGGTCTTCCTGCTGGTGCACCTCTTCGTCGGCGGCAAGGCGCCGGCCGAGCTCACCGCGGCGGAAGAGGAGTCCTGCGAGAAAGCGCAGGAGCTGACCTTCGAGAGCATCTACACCAAGGTCTTCCGCGCCAGCTGCGCCTTCTCATCGTGCCACGCGAGCGAGGGCGGCAAGGGTGGCCTGTCGCTCGGTACGATCGACGAGGCGTACGAGCAACTCGTCGGCGTCGAGCCGCAGAACGAGGCCGCGAGGGCGCAGGGCCTGCTCCGCGTCGACGCCGGCAAGCCCGACAACAGCTTCCTCCTCCGCAAGCTCGGGCAGCCCGGTCCGGGCGAGGGGAGCCGCATGCCGGCCAGCTCGGCGGAGCCGCTGCCCGCGGACGTCGTCAACGCCATCCGCGAGTGGATCCTCGCCGGCGCGCCGCGGACGGAATCGGTGCCCGGTGTGCCGGACATCGGCGAGATCCCGCCGCCGACTCTCGGCGAGCTGACCCCGCCTCCCGTTCCAGAGAACGGCGTCCAGTTGCACCTGCCGCCCTTCTCCGTGGCGCCCAGGACCGAGCGCGAGATCTTCTTCTTCGCCGAGCGCCCGTTCGCCGACGTCGGGACGGATGAGATCTTCGTCGAGCGGATCGACATCCACATGCTCGACAGCAGCCACCACTTCATCATCTACGAGTGGCTCGGGCGAACGAATCCCGGCCCGGGGCTGCGTCCGCTGCCGGGCGTCGTCGATATCCTGAACTCGCGACGGTTCGTCGTCGGCTCGCAGCAGTCGTTCTTCACCCTCGCGTTTCCCGAGGGCGTCGGCCTGCGTTTCACCAAGGACACGAACTTCGACCTCAACTCGCACTACCTGAACCTGAACGGCACCGAGACGCTGAGGGCCGAGGTCTACATCAACTTCTTCTTCGCCGAGCCCGGAGAGATCACCACGGTCGTCAAGCCGATCTTCGAGATCAATCCGGTGATCAACGTGCCGCCGAACCAGACGAGAACGACCGAATGGCGTTTCCCCGGCCCGGTCGGCATCCAGCTCGACCCGGCGCTCGGCGCGCTCGGACGCGTCACGCGGGAGACGCACATCTATACGCTCTCCTCGCACATGCACCGCCACGGCGTGCGTTTCAGCGCGTTCCACACCCGCAACGGCCGCGACTTCGACCCTCCTGCGAGGATCTACGACAACTTCGACTGGGACGATCCGGTCTACACCGTCTACGACCCGCCGTTCGTGCTCAGCCCCGGCGACGGCATCCGCTTCACGACAACGCACACGTACCACGACCCGCCATCGCCGAACGCCCCACCACTGACCTTCGACATCACGTCGGAGGACGAGATGGCGATTCTGCTGGGGTATTACGCGATCCCGTAATCCCGGTCCCGGACCCGGTCCCGAAATCTGCTCGACGCCGCTGGCGGGACTCTGCGACGGATTTAGAAGGAATACACGAAGAGCAGGAAAGTAGGAAAAGAAGGATAGGGGAGTAGGTTCTCAAAGCAGTCTCTGTGGGTCCTCAGTGTTCTCTGTGTCTCTGTGGTTCACAGATGAGGACCCTCTCGTTTCTCGGCCCCTTTCTCGAAGTCGAATAGAACGGTCAAAGCACGACCCGTTTCCTGGCTTCCTGAGTTTCCTACCTTCCTTCTAAGTCGTCGTGCGGGAGCGCCTCAACCGAACACCGAGAACTCGCCCACGTCACGCCCCACGAGTCTCCCCGCGATGAGATCCGCGTCGCGCGGGCCGAGCAGTATGCCGCTGCGGTAGTGACCCGCGACCACCCACACGTCCCCCTCGGCGAGGATGGGGCCGCCGCGGCGGAGGACCTTCGGTCTGAGGCCCGCCCAGTGGCGGAGGACGTCGGTCGGTTGGAGCGACGGCAGCGCGGCGCGGGCGCGGTCGAGGAGCTCCTCGGCTCCCGTCGCGGTCGTGCTGTCGTCGAAGCCGACCTCCTCGACGGTGGCTCCCACCCACAGCGTGCCGTCCGGACGCGGGATCAGATAGACGCCGCCGATGTCGAGCATGCACGGCGGCGGTTCCGCGCACCGCAGCGCGAGCATCTGCCCCCGGACCGGCACGATCGGCGCCTCGAGGGGCAATCCCGCGCGCTCGAGGAGCTCGGTGGTCCACGCGCCCGCGCAGACGACCACGCTGTACCGCGTGACGCTAGGCCCCGTGACGCGAGGCCCCGCGAGCCGCTCGACGTCGCCGGAGCGCTCGAGCAGCACGTCGACCCCCTTCTCGGCGCCGTCGCTCACGCGCTCGAGGCGCACGTCGTCGAATCCCTCGCGCAGGTCGACTCCTCGCGCTGAAGCCGAGCGGCGCAGCGCGGCCAGGAGATCGGGCGGGTGAACGCGAGCCGTGCGTTCGAGGAAGAGCCCGCCGCGGAGGGCCGGCGACAGTCCCGCGAACTCGCGCGCGAGCTCGCGGGCGTCGTACCACCGGCCGGGACACGTCGCGACGTCGGCGCGCGCGAACGTGCCCGCCAGGTCCGCGGCGTCGTCGTCGGTCTCGGCGAGGTAGAGCATGCCGCTCTCGATCGACTCGATCGCGACGCCGGTCTCGGCCTGCAATTCGTCGAGGAAGGCGCTGTACCCGTCGTAGCTCGCCCCACACGCGCGCTGGTACGCCGAGCGACGCCACATCGGCGCCGGCAGGATGCCCGCGGCGGCGCCCGAGGCTCCCGCGCCGACGCGGTGGCGCTCGACGAGGATCACCGACACGCCGAGCCCCGCCAGCCGTCGCGCCAGGCAGAGCCCGACGATGCCGCCACCGAGGATGACGACTCGCTCGCACTCGCTTCGCTGATCCGGCTTCCGTGCGCTCATCAACGACCAGAGTACACTCCGATCCCGGTCCACTGGAAGCGCGATGGCGTTGCAGCGGTAGCGGGCGAATGAGCGAACGGATATCATTCGCCAGCATGCCAGCGAAGGACGGAGACTACGGATCGATCGCGATCGTCGGCGTCGGTCTCATCGGCGGATCGCTCGCGATGGCGCTCAGGCGAGCCGGCCACGACGGCGAGATCGTCGGCGTCAGCGGTCCGACGACGATCCGCGAGGCGCTCGAGCGGCGCGTCATCGACCGGGGTGCCAGCTATGGCGACCTCGTCGACGTCGCATCGTCGGTCGACCTCGTTGTCCTGGCAACGCCGATCCGCGCCATCCTCGAGCACCTCGAGACACTCGGCCGCGCGGGCGCCTCGCTCCGCGACGGGCTGGTGGTGACCGACGTGGGCAGCACCATGGCGACGATTCTCGAGCGCGCCGCCAGGACGCTGCCCGACCGCGTGCACTTCATCGGCGGCCACCCGATGGCGGGCTCGGAACGGCGCGGCCTCGCGGCGGCCGATCCGTTCCTCTTCCAGAACGCGTACTACGTCCTGACGCCGGCGAGGGGAGTCCCCGTCGCCCAGGTCACGCGGCTCGAACGGCTCCTGAGCCGGACCGGCGCGCGCGTCATGGTGCTGGACGCCGCCGACCACGACCGGACGGCGGCGTCCGTCAGCCACGTCCCACAGCTCCTCGCCGTCGCGCTGGTGAACTTCATCGACGACCATCCCGACGACCGCGACGTGGCGCTCCGACTCGCGGCCGGCGGCTTCCGCGACATGACGCGCATCGCGGCGAGCCCGTTCACCATGTGGCGAGACATCTACGCCACCAACTCGAAGGAGGTGCGCGAGGCCGTCGAGCGGTTCTGCAATCGACTGAAGGAGCTCGCGGCGCTGGTGGGCGACGAGAGACTCGGCGCCCTGTTCGATCACGCCGCGACGACGCGCGCGACGATTCCGCGCGACTCGAAGGGCTTTCTGCGGCCGCTCTGGGAGGTCCTCGTCGAGGTCGAGGATCGGCCCGGGATCATCTCGACGATCGCGTCCACGCTGGCGGACGCGAAGATCAACATCAAGGACATCGAGGTGGTCAAGGTGCGTGAGGACGAGGGCGGCACGTTGCGGCTCGCGTTCTCGACCGAGGAGGTGGCGCGCGAGGCGATCGAGCTCCTCGCCGGCGTCGGATTCACGGCGCGGCTGCGCGACTGATCTCTCGAGGATCGCTCCGCACGGGGAGCCTACCTGGTGAGGTCGATCTGCACGACCGGCGACATGCGGTCCTCGAGCCCCTCGACGGTCTTGCCGGCGAACCCGAGCTTCTGCACGTACACGGCCTGCCCGCGGCCGAAGCGGACGGTGATCCACTGGGGCGTGACGCCGCGCGGTATGTTGTCGACGAAGATGGTCGCGCCGGCGGGGCTGCTGCGGATCAGGAACGGCATGCGGAGGCCCTCCGCGCCTTCACGGAAGTTGTCGGCGATCTCGCGGCAGAGACGGAAGGCCGGCTCGTAACGTTCCGCGTCGACCAGCCGCGAGGCCCGCTGTCGGATCTCGGTCCAGTGGCGCACGTACTTCTCGGCCTCCTCCGCGCCTTTCCGACCGCGCTCCACCTGCGACTCGATCAGAGCCGCGCCCTCGACCTTGCGGTAGAGGTCATGCGCCTGCGAGCCCCACCCCTCCGAACGCAACCGCGATGCCTCCTCGAGGTCGGCCTCGAGCTTCTCGTACGTCTCGTGGAACACCTTCTTCTCCAGTCCCACGAGGCGATCGGACACCAGGCTCCCCGGGTAGCTGTTGTTGAAAGTCCGGAGCGTCTGCAGTGCGCGGCGAGGCTCTCTCGATTCGACGGCGTCGGCGACGACGCTGCTCGTCTCCGCCCAGGCGGCGCGGGAGAGCGCCTCGATCGACACCCACCCAGCGAGCAGCAGAACGGCAGCGGCGGCGCTCAGCCGATGCAGCCAGATGGCTCGCTTGCCGGCCTGACGCTTCTTCTCGTGCGTGAGCCCCTCGCGCGCCTCCTTGTTGACCGGATCGAGCGCCAGGACCTTGAGGTAGAGCTCCTCGATCCCCTCGACCGCTCCGAGGCGCGCCTTCTCGGCCGCGATCCCGAGATACTCCGCGACCGCCTCCTGCACCTTGCCGATCTTGACGAGCGCGTCCGCGAACAGCGTGCGCACGTCGAAGCGCTCCGGGATCTTGGGCACCACCGCGCGCAGGGTGTCGCAGGCGCGATGGAGAAAGCCGAAGTTGAGGAACTTCTTCGCCAGCGAAACCAGCTCGTCGAGCGCTTTCGACTCCTGGCCTCCGTCCTGCAGTCGAGTGATGAGGCTCTCGTGCGCGCGGATGTTCTCCGGCGACACGTTGACCGCGTGCCGGTAGCTCTCCACGGCGCGCTCCACCTCACCGTGCGTCGTGTGGATGTTCCCGATCGACTCGTAGTGCTCGGAGGCCCGGTCCTTCTGGCCGAGCCGCTCGTAGTTGTTCGCGATCCGCTTGTGAATCAGGATGGTGTTGATCGCGCGATCGAGCGCCTCCTCGAGCCGCTCCACTTCGTCGAGCACCTCGATCTGCGTCTCGGCCTTCTTCTGCGGCACCAGCGTGCCCGTCAGCCAGCCGTTCTCCATGCCGGTCTGGATGATCCGCGCGACATTGGGGAAATCCAGCCCTGTCGTCCGGGAGATCTCTCGCAACGTCCGCTTGCCGTCGATCAGCTTGTAGATGCGCTTCTCTTCGGTCCCGATCTCCGTCGTCTCCGCCACCCACGCCGGTCCGACGGCCAGCTGCGGGCAGAGGCGCTCGGAGTAGAGCCGCGACTTCAGCTTTGACCACTCCTGGTTCCAGTTCTTGATGCGCTCTGCGAGCTCCTTGACGTCGAGGCCGGCGAACAGCGCCGGGTGGTCCTCGTCGAAGATCTCGGGCGGCGGGTTGCCCTGGTAGAACTCGAAGATGGCGTTCTCCCAGGTCACCAGATCGCACAACTCCAGGAAGATCAGCTCCGCCGTGAGCTGGTGGAACCGCTCCCGCGGCAGGTACTCCATGCGCTCGAGCACCGCCGCGAGGTCCTCCTGGCGGCTCTGCCGGACCTGCTGCCGGGCGACGTCGAGCGTCTCCGGCGGGACGATCTGGCGCTTCACGAGCAACGATTCGAGGTCGGCGACCTGACGTCCGGGGCTGGTGTAGAGCCGGATGCCGCCGGTCGAGAAGTAGACCACCTTCTCGTTCTCGCCATCCGAGATCAGCCAGGTCGACGCGGGGTTCTTCGACAGGATGATCTGGGCGATCTTGCTGACGGCGGTGGAGCTCAGAGTGCCTTCGAGGCTCGACATCGATTCGACTTCCGTGGGAGCCTTTCGTGGGAGCGCTGACAGGGAAACAGACCTGGCGATACGCTGTCCGAGGAGAATACCATCCGTGCCGTCTGCGAGCCCGCCGCAGCCGATAACTCCTCACACCTCCCTGTTCATGAGCGTCTGTCGGCGATGTTGTATACTCCTCCGGCCGAGCATCGGACAGTCCGAAACTGTCCTGCATGCGTGGGCATAACCATGAGTGGTCCCTCCCGTACACGTACACGGACCCGTACCCGTTCCCGAAACTTCGGAAACGGAAACGGAAACGGGCACGGGAACGGGAACGGGAACGGGAACGGGAACGACGGCGGCGGCCACTCCGAGTGGTCCCGTCTCGCACGAGACCGGTAAACCATCTCGCCATGTCGACGAACGTCAGCAGGCAGAGGGAGGCGACGCACCTCCAGGCGCTGATCTTCTCGGAGATCGCGATCCGAGAGAACATCATCGACGCCGAGGTCATCGAGCGCGGCTGGACGGTGTTCGAGGAGATGGTGCAGCACGACATCTCCCGGTCGCTCGCCTCGATCCTGCTCGACCGCAAGCTGATCGACAAGGACCTCGAGCGGCGCGTGTGCGCGGCCGTCGAGCGCCTGACGGTGACGTGCGAACGCTGTCGCGGAGCCGCCCCGCTTCGCGGCATCACATCCGAGGGGCGAATCCGGTGCTCATCGTGCGACGGCGTCCTCGAGCTCAGTCTCCGCGACGATGACGAGGCGGTCGAGCTCCCGCTCGAGGAGCGAATCAAGGCCTCTCTCGTGGGCGTCGACTCCGACGAGTCGCCGACCAGGCCTCGGTCGTCCGTCGCCGGCGCGGTGGACGAGACGCTGCGCCCGCAGAAGTCATCTACACGCTCGCGACACTCGATCCGCGGGAGCATCACACGCTTCGAGGTCCGCCAGATCCTGCACAGCGGGCCCTTCGGTCGGCTCTATCTGGCGTCCACGACCGGCGTGAAGAAGGCGCCTCCCGTCGCGGTGAAGGTCCTGTCGCCCGACATCCTCGCCGACCCGGAGAGCACGGCGCGGCTGAAGAAGGCGCTGGACGAGTGGAACGCCAACTGGCGGGACAAGGGCCGGGCGCAACACGTGCTCCACGAGGAGAACGAGCACGTCTATGTCGCCCGGAACTTCCTCAAGAAACCCCACGTGTCGCTCGCCGACCTGCGGTTGCGAGATGACATGAAGAGGCCGCTGATCCGCCGCGTCGCCACGCTCGTCGCGGACCTCCACCGCGAGGGACTCGTTCACGGCAACATCAAGCCGTCGAATATCATCGTTCGCACCGACGACAACTTCGAAACGGCCTACCTCATCGATCCGTGCCTCTCCCGGCTTCTGCCCCCGAAAAACGAGCTCGGCCGCTGGAACCTGCTCGTCAAGGCGCCGCGCTACTGCGCGCCGGAGGTGATCGCCGGCAAGGCGGTGACGGCGGCCTCCGATATCTACGCGCTCGGCTGGGTCTTCTTCGCGATCCTCGCGGGCTCGCCCCCGTTCGTCGGCCTCCCCGCGCCCGAGGTGCTCCGCCGCCACCGCGAGGGACCGGTGCCGCAGCTTCCCGAGGACGTCGAGGACTGGAAGGGCGTCATCGCCCACATGACCGCCGTCAAGCCGGAGCAGCGGCCTCGCAACGGCGGCAAGGTGGAGGACATCGTCGAGACCTTCGTCGCCGGAAAGAAGTACCGGCCGCCGGAGGTCGCGCCGAGACAGACCCCGCGCCAGATCGAGGAGCATCTCGTCGGACGCACCAAGGGTTTCCAGCTCCGCTACCTGATCGGACCGGTCGCTCTGCTGATCGTCCTCGCGTGGGTCGGCTTGTGCGGCCTCAACTGGTACCGCACCGAATCCGCGCTCGGCTCGGAGACCCGCTACGCCGAGTTCGAAAGACGGATCATCGAGCTCGAGTACCAGAAGACCGACGCCGTCGCGAAGTCGAACCCGGAAAACGGCCGCGAGGCGTGGAGACGATTCATCGAGAAGTTCCCCGCCAGCAGCCTCCGGAAAGACGCCGAGGCGCAGATGCAGCGGTACCGGAAAAACGAGCGCATCGATGTCCTCGAGCTCTACTCGGAACTGAAGGGCGACGACTGATTCTCCGTCGGTTCCGGGTCCGGTCCCCGGTCCCCGGTCCCGGTCGTCCTCGTCCTCGTCCTCGTCCTCGTCCTCGAGAGACAGAGACAGAGACCGAGATCAGAGGTCAGAGATCGGAGTCGGAGTCGGAATCCGAGTCGGAGTCGGAATCGGAATCGGTCTCGGTCATCGGTATCGGAGTCGGTGTCGGAATCGGATCTCGGAATCGGGATCGGACTCAATCTGCGTAATCTGCGAAATCTGCGTAATCTGCGTTCCCGTCCTCGTCGATCGTCAGGCGCGCCTCGGGCACGGGAACGGGAACGGGCACGGGAACGGGAACGGGAACGGGAACGGGAACGGGGACGGGGACGGGTACGAGGACGAGGACGAGCGCCGGCGTGAGGGAGGGTAGTCTTCGCCGGTTTACTGCGCCCCGACCACGCCCATCAAAACATCCGGCCGATCCGAGATGATCGCATCCACCCCCGCCTCCACGAGCGCTCTCATCTCGACCGGATCGTTCACCGTCCAGACGAAGACCGTGAAGCCGCATTCGTGGGCGAGGCGGACGAAGTCGGGGTAGATCTGGTCTCTCGCGAAGCCGATGCCCGACGCGCGGATGCGGAGGGCGTCGCGGATAATCTCGCGGCGGTCGTCGAGGCCTGTCGGGGGGTCCGCGATGAGCCATGCCGTCGGCAGGAGCGGCTCGATCTCGGCGATGGTCTTCACGGTGGCGTGGTCGAACGAGAAGATCATCAGGTCGATCGGATCGACACCGGCGGCGCGGATGGCGTCGACCACCTCGCGCTCCATGCCGGTGTCCTTGATCTCGATCACCAGGCGGAGCTTGCCGTGAACGAGGCGGAGCGCCTGCTCGAGCGTCGGGATCGGCTCGCCGGCGAACGCCTCGTCCTTCCAGCGGCCCGCGTCGAGCGCGCCGAGCTCGGCGGCGGTGAGCTCCGCGACCTTTCGGTCGACGCCGGCCGTGCGCTTCAGGTCGTCGTCATGGATGAGTACGGGAACGCGGTCGGAGCTCAGGCGCACGTCGCACTCGGCGAGCTCGGCGCCGATCTCGATGGCGAGGCGGTACGCCGCGAGGGTGTTCTCCGGCGCCCTCGACGAGAACCCCCGGTGCGCGATGACGATCGGACGGCTCCTGAGCTCGTGCTTCTCTCGGGAATCGAGTGGCTTCATGGGAATCAGCCTGACACTGTGCACCCGGACCGAGGTCTCGCCGACCGCGAGTCCGACCTGTCCGCGGGCCGGGACCGACGATCGCCGGAAGCCGAGGACCCGCTCGCCGTCGAGGTGCGCGAGGATCCAGTCCCCGCGCGCCTCGAGCCGGGCGACGTGCCGTGCACCGACCTCCCGGCCCGTGGGCGCGCGCGCGACCTGACGGCGATCGGCGACCGACAGCTCGAGCGCGTTCCGCGACTTCGCGTCTCGTCGCACGAGGAACCGGACGGGACGCGTCTCGGCGACGCCGTCGCGGACGAGGAGCGCGAGCCAGCCGGCAGATCCCGCGCCGGCGTCGAACGAGAACGCCACCTCGAGACCGACGTCGCCGGGGCGCGAGTCGCCGAAGTGGATGGTCGCGGGGCGATCGCCGGCGTCGCCGCGCAGCGCGCCTCCGGAGACTCGCCAGGACCCGCCGCCACTCGCGCGCCACCCGTCGGGCAGACCGCCGTCGGGGATCGACTGAAAGCTCTCGACGAGGGTCGGGGCGTCGACGGCGGCGCAGCCGCACCCGACCAGCAGCATCGCCGCGGCGAGCGCCGGCGCCGGGAGGATCTCACTTCGACGACCCATCCGCCAGTCCGGCCGGCCCCTTCCCGGCGGTCTTCTCGTAGTATCCCTTCCCCTTGCGGGTGTACTGCGTGAAGCCGTGCGCCTCGAGGTTCTTCTTGCTGAGGAGGCTCTTCTCCTTGCCGCCGACGGCGAAGCTGGAGTACACGCGCCGGCACGCGCCGTCGCACGTCGGGCACTTCTCGAGCGGCTCGTCGCTCGCCTTGCGAAAGACCTCGAAGGGTCCGCACTTCTCGCAGTCGTACTCGAAGATCGGCATCGTCTCGATTGTACCCGGGAGGGTCACTTCTTGCGAACCGCGACGGTGATGGACTCGCCGTCGCCGAGGCTGATCTCGGCGGACCGGTCCCCCGCCGGGCGCTTGACACGGCGGACGCTCTCCGCGAGCGCCTCCCGCTTGATGAACTCCTCGTGCTCCTCCATCGTCCGGATCACCTCCTCGCTCTCGCTGGCCCACTTGACCTGGATGCGGTCGGCGACGTCGTAGCCCGCCTCCTTCCTGAGGTTGTTGATCGCGCGGCTGACGTCGCGCGCCATCCCCTCGCGACGGAGCTCCGGC
Organism: Planctomycetota bacterium; assembly: GCA_041569895.1. Taxonomy (GTDB): domain Bacteria; phylum Planctomycetota; class UBA8108; order UBA8108; family JACQVS01; genus JBFFXF01. The sequence goes on from JBFFXF010000003.1 coordinate 50,266, forward strand.
GTGACGTCGGTCGAGAGCGCGACGAGATAGCCCCCCTCCTCGGCCACCGCCAGTCCCGGCGCGGCGGTCATCTGCACCTCCACCTCCTCCGCGGAGAGCGACACCTCCTCGCCGTCGACGGAGAGCTCGACGCCCTCACCCGAGCGCACGCGGGAAGCCACCTCGCGGGCCGGCAGCCTGGCGAGGGCGGCGGCCACACGCGGCATCCGCTTGCCGAGCTTCGGCCCGAGCAGGCGGAAGTTCGGCTTGATCGTGTACGAGACGAGGTCGGACGGATCGTCGATGAACGCGATCTCCTTGACGTTCAGCTCGTCGAGGATCTGGTCCTCGAACTCCTCGAGCCAGACACGCTCCTCGTCGAGCCGGAGCGCGACGGAGAGGCGGGCCAGCGGCTGGCGGACGCGCAGCTTGTTCTCCTTGCGAATGGCGCGGCCGAGCTCGACGATCCGCACGACGACGTCCATGCGGCGCAGCAGGTCGCGATCGAGCAGACTCTCGTCGACGCGCGGGAAGTCGCAGAGGTGGATGCTCGACGGCGCATCCGGGTCGACGGAGACGACGAGGTTCTGGTAGACCGACTCGGTGATGAACGGGATGATCGGCGCCACCACTCTCGAGAGGGTCACCAGCGTCTCGTGGAGCGTCCGGAACGCGGCGTCCTTCTCCGGGTCGTCGCCCTCGCGCCAGAACCGCTCGCGGCTGCGCCGGAGGTACCAGTTCGAGAGACGGTCCATGAAGCGCTCCGCCTCGCGGACGAGCTGCATCACGGAGAAGGTCGAGTACGCCTCGTGCGCGACGCCGATCAGCTCCTGCAGGCTGGCGATGATCCACCGATCGAGCGGCGGCCGATCGGCGACCGGCGCGGCGCCCTTTCCCGGATCGAACTCGTCGACGCGCGCGTAGGTCACGAAGAACGAGTACGTGTTCCAGAAGGTCAGCAGCTTGCGCCGCACCTCGGCGCCGGGCCCGTACCCGAAGTTGAGGTTGATCACCGGATTCTGCCCGGCGTACAGCCACCGCATGACGTCGGCGCCGAGCTTCTCGGCCGCCGCGTTGAACTCGATGGCGTTGCCGAGCGACTTGTGCATCTCCTTGCCGTTCTCATCGCGCACGAGCGCGTGGCCGAGCAGCGTCTTGAACGGCGGCCGGTTCTCGAGCGCCGTGGACATCGCCAGCAGGGCGTAGAACCAGTTGCGGAACTGGCCCGGGAAGCACTCGGTGACGAAGTCGGCCGGGAACCACTTCTCCCAGTACTTGCGGTCGGTGCGATAGCCCATCGTCGAGTACGGGACGATGCCCGCGTCGAGCCACGGGTTGCCGACGTCCTTGACGCGGCTCGCCGTCTCGTCGCACTTCTCGCAGCGGATCTTGACGTGGTCGATCCACGGCCGGTGCGGCGTGTGCCCCTCGAACTTCTCCCAGCCCTCGACGGCGCGCTCTCGCAGCTCCTCGCGACTGCCGACGACGGTGAACCAGTCGCAGGACGAGCACTTCCAGATCGGCAGCGCCAGGCCCCAGAAGCGCTTCTTCGAGATCATCCAGTCGTGCATGTTGCGCAGCCAGTCGAGCTCCCGCTCGAGGCCGTACGACGGGATCCAGTTGATCTGGCGCGACACGTCCATGATGCGCTCGCGCCACGGGTCCATGGCGATATACCACTCGTCGACGAGTCGGAAGAGAAGCTCCGTGCGGCACCGCCAGCAGTGCGGGTAGCGGTGCGCATACTTCTCCTTCTTGTAGCGGAGGCCCTTCTGCCGCAGGTCCTCGATCACCTCGTCCGAGACCGAGCCCGCGAACTTGCCGCTGAACGGCCCGAAGCCGTCGACGTAGAAGCCCTCCTCGTCGATCGGCGCGATCGCCGGGATGTCGTGCTCCTTGCCGAGCGCGAAGTCCTCCTTGCCGCAGCCCGGCGCGATGTGGACGATCCCCGTGCCCTCGTCCTCGCTCACCTCGCTCCACGGGATGACGCGGTGCGCTCCATCGCTCCGCGACAGCTCTCGCTCGACCGCGGGGAGCTCGTCGTAGGGTCCGCTGTACCGCATGCCGATGAGACGCTCGCCGGGAAGCTCCTCGAGCACCTTCGCCTTCTTGTCCTTGAGGACGCGGAGGCACCCCTTCGCGAGGTAGAGCACCTCATCGCCCTCCTGCACCTTGACGTAGGTGAGCTCCGGATGGACGGCGAGCGCGACGTTGGAGGTCAGCGTCCACGGCGTGGTGGTCCAGACGAGAAACGACTCCTTCTCGTGCCCCTCGATCGGGAATCGCACGGAGACCGCCGTGTGGGCGACGTCGGCGTATCCCTCGTTCATCTCGTGCTCCGAGATGCCCGTGCCGCAGCGCGGACACCACGGCATGACGTCGATGCCCTTGTAGATCCATCCGCGATCGTGGCAGGTGCGGAGGAACTGCCAGATCATGTAGTTGTTCTCGTCGGACATCGTGTAGTAGGAGTTGTCCCAGTCCATCCAGTAGCCGAGGCGGATCGACTGCTCGGACTGGACGGCCGCGCACCGGCGCACGCGCTCCTTGCAGCGCTCGACGAAGCGATCGATGCCGTAGCGGACGATGTCCTTCTTCGACTCGAACCGGATCACCTCATCCGGCGAGGCGCCGTCGGCGATCTGCTGCTCGGCCTCGGCGCGGAGCTCCTTCTCGACCTCGACCTCGACCCACAGCCCCTGGCAGTCGAAGCCGTTCTGGTAACGGAGCTCGTGCCCCGTCATGGCGTGGTAGCGCTGGTAGATGTCCTTGTAGGTGCGCCCCCACGCGTGGTGGACGCCCATCGGGTTGTTCGCCGTTATCGGTCCGTCGAGGAACGACCAGCGAGGTTTCCCTTTGTTTTTCTCGCGGAGTCTGGAGAATGTCCCGTCTCGGTCCCAGAGCTCGAGGATCTCCCGTTCGAGCGCCGGAAAGTCGAGCGGGTTCTGCACGTCCCTGTACATGGTCACGTTATCGGCTCGAGTCGGCGATTCCTGTATGCTGTCGCTGTCGGCCCGGATCCCGACGGAGGTCCCGGCGCCGTGTCGGCGATTGCGAAAGCGGGCCATTGTGGACGAAGCCTCCCGGTCGAACAAGAGGAAACGACACGACGCTGATGCGCCTCGCTGACTGGTTCGATGAGCTCGACCGGAGCGCGGCCGGCAACGCCGCGCTGCTCGCGGCGATGCGAGCGGAACGCGTCGTCTTCGACCCCGGGAACGAGGACGACCTCGACGACCTGCGCGAGGACGCCGAGAGGATCGCCCGCGGCATGGACTCTCCCCAGCATCCGCCGGCGATGCTCTGGAGCGGCATCCCCGCGCCTCCCCCGGCCGACGAGGTGACCTGCGACTACCACCTCGTCGTCTCGGTCGGCGGAACGAAGACCGAGTTCGCGATGCTTCGTCTCGAGCGCGGCGAGCTCGTCGGGCTCGATCTGCAGAGCGGCCGCGAGGTCTCGGGCGCCGAGGAGATCGAGCGCCTCAAGGACGATCTCAGGATGGCGACGCCGGTCCACGGACCGGAATGCCCGGACGGGCTCGAGATGGTGCGCCAGATCGTCGCCCACATGAGCGACCACCTCCGCCCGCACCGCGACACCGCGCTGGCGCGGTGCCCGGGCGTGCTTCTCAGCTTCGGCTTCGCGACCCGCACGGTGCGCACCGGACCCCGCCTCCTCGGCGGTCTGGCGGCGATCGTCACCAGGATGACCAAGGACCAGCAGCCGTTCACCGAGGACCTCCGCGGACGGAACATCGGCGAGCTCTTCTCGGAAAGCTTCGGCGAGCAGCTCGGCTGGACGCCGGCAGTCGCCGTGGCGAACGACACGGTGATGGCGCTGGCCTACTTCCTCGGCCCCCGCTGGAGGCCGCGGTTCCATCGCGTCGGCCTCTTCATCAACGGCACCGGGACCAACTTCGCCATCGCCGAGCCGTACGCCGTCCGCGCCGACGGCTTCGTCAGCGCGCCCGGTGAGGAGTACCGTCCCGACCGGCTCTGCCACGGGCGCGACCTGCGCGCGGGAGAAACGGCGGTCGACTTCTTCGTCAATTACGAGTCCGGCGGCATCGAGCTGATCGCGACGCGCACGCGGTTCGATCTCTCCGAGGAGTACCAGATCGAGCGCAACGCCCTCGCGGGGGGCAACGCCTTCGGGCAGCAACTCCGCGAGCTGACGCGCGAGCTGGTCTCGCCCGAGCTCTGGGATCGTCTTCGCGACGGCTGGTCGCGAACCGGCGCCTCCGAGGCGCCCGGCGGACCGGAGGTCGGCCGTCTCTCCGAGAGCGACGGAAGCGTCGCCGCGGTGTCGGCGATCCTCGGCGGCATCGAGCTCGAGCCGGGCGAGGCCGCGGCGCTGCGGCTGATCGCCCGCGCCATCGTCGGCCGCTCCGCCCTCCACGCCGCCCTCGTCCTCGCGGCCATCACCCGCCGCATCGGCTACGGCCGCGGCGACAGCGGCCGCCCGGATCTCGTCGCCGTCGAGGGGAGCGTCTGGAAGAACGCCGGCTACATCGACCTCGTCCGCGCCTGGTGGCGGACTATCACCGGGGAAAAGCTCGAGGTCGAATTCGCGCACGAACCGTCATTCAACGCGAGCTTGCCGGGGCCGTTGTATCTGGCGGCGTTGTGTGGGTGAGGTTGCCGCCGATTTCGATGACTCGTCGTCCTCGTCCTCGTCCTCGTCGTCGAGAGACAGAGACAGACATCAGAGGTCCGAGACGGAGATCAGAGGACGGAGATCGGAGGACAGAGGTCCGAGACCGATTCCGACTTCCGATTCCGATTCCGATTCCGATTCCGATTCCGACTCCGACTCCGAGATCCGACTCCGATCGCCGCGTCCCTGAGCGGCGCCTGGAAGGACTGGAGAGCCACTCTGCGTAATCTGCGTAATCTGCGGACCGTCTTCTCCGAGCTTCGCGAGCCCCCCGCGCCCCTAATGGCGGCGGAGGGCTTCCACCGGGTTCATTCTCGATGCCCTCCACGCCGGCCATGCGCCGCCGAGGAGGCCGAGGATGAGGGCGAAGCTGATGGCGGTGGTGAGGACCTCCGGTGTGACGCGGAAGGCGAAGGCGATCTCGGTGAAGGTGGCGAAGTTGGTCGTGCCCGTCTCGATGCCGTTGAGCGGCAGGGTCAGGACCGCGCCGACCGCGCCGCCGGCGAGGCCGAGGATCAGTGATTCGAGCAGGAACGACGCGAAGATCGACAGCGGGCGGAACCCGATCGACTTCAGAATGCCGATCTCCTGCGTGCGCGCCTCGATCACCGAGAGCATGGTGTTCGTCGCCGTGAACACCGCGGCGATGCCCATGATCACCGCCAGGAAGTTGCCGAGGAGCTTGAGCGTGATCGACAGCATCGTCGTCTGCGCCGTCAGGTACTCGCGCTCGCTGAGCACCTTCGCAGGCGCCTGCTGATCGTCCGCGACGCGCTCGGCGAACGCCTCGAACGAGACACCGTCCTTCACTTTCGCGATGACGCGGTTGAAGCCGGGACGCTCGAGCGCCTCCATCAGCCGCTCGACGTCACCCCAGATCTCGGAGCCGAAGGGGCCGTCGTACTCGAAGACGCCGACGACGCGAAACGGCGTCGTATTGAGGACGATGACGTCGTCGACGCGGCAGTCGCGGACGCGTCCCGGCAGCTTTGCGCCGACGATCACCTCGTCCGATCCCGGCGTGAAGCGCCTGCCCTCGATGATCCGCAGCCGATCACCGGCGAGGTCGAAGCTCGCGGTCTGCACGCCGCGAATCGACACGTTGGTCTCGCCGCCGTCGAGCTTGAAACGGCGCACGGCGAGGTAGCTCTCCCGCGAGGCGAGCGGCCTCCCCTCGTCGTCGACGGCGATCTCCGGGCTCGACTTGACCAGGACGTCCGCCCGCTCCCGCGAGAACGCGCTCTCTCCCTCGCTGCCCGCACCCGGGCGCAGCATGACGGCGACCCGCTCGCGACCGCTCTCGGTGAAGATGGTGCGGAAGCCCTGCTCGAGGGCGAGCACGCCCGAGAGCATGGCGACCGTCGCGCCGATGCCGAGCACGGTGAGCGTCGTGGCGCCCTTGCGGACGAAGAGGCTGCGCAGGTTGTAGGAGAACGGGACCAGTTTCATGTCGAGCTCACACCGGCGTTCGCGCCGGCGTCATCCGGGTGTCATTTCTCCAGTCGCAGGGCCGCGACGCACGAGAGCCTCCCGAGGCGCAGCGCGGGGACGAGGCCGGCGACCAGCCCGAGCACCACCGCGCCGATCAGTCCGGCGACGGTCGTCTCCGTCGTCACCTCGTAGAGCGGAAACATCGAGCCGAGCGCATGCCGGATTCCCGCCGAGCTGCCGACCGCGGCGAGCACGCCGAGGCCGCCGCCGACGACACTGAGCGCGAGGCTCTGCAGCATCAGCACGAGAAACACCGTGCGGCCCCCGAAGCCGAGCGCCTTGAGGATACCCGCGTCGTGCGTCTGCTCGCGCGCCGCCATCAGCATGGTGTTGAGCACGGCGAGCAGGATGGCGAAGAAGACCGCCATGCCGATCGACGACACGAAGAAGGGGATGTTCCCGACCATCGACACGAACTGCGCCTGGAACTCCGCCTCGGTTGTCGTCTGCACGCGTTGTGGACCCTTCGCGAAGAGGCCGTCGATGCGCGACATCACCGACTGCACGTCGGCGCCGTCCTTCACCTTGACGACGTAGACCCCCACCCCGTCCGGCCCATTGGCGGCGCCGTCCTCGAGACTCTTCGAGAGGTACTCGTGGTGAAAGAACATCGTCCGGTTGTCGACGGAGGCGGCGCTCGACCGATAGATCCCCGCGATGCGAAAGTTCCACGTCGAGCCGTCGGTGCGCGGGAAGATCGTGCCGATCAGCGGCACCGTGTCCCCGACTTTCCAGCGGTACACGGCCGCCAGCTCCTCGCCGACGAGGCAGGAGCTGCGATCGGACATGAAGCGCTCCGCGCTGCCCTCGACAATCGACAGCTCCGGATAGATCGAGAACAGCGTCTGCTCGCTGGTCGCAAACTGCGCGAAGAAGTTCGACGGATTCTGGTAGTAGCCGCCGAACCAGGTCCACCGGCACGTGCCCTCGACCCCCTCGACCGACCGGATCTTGGCGTCGTAGCTCTCCGGCAGGATGACGTAGAGGCTGACCGCCGACTGGACGACGAGCCGATCGGACTTGGCGTCCTCGACGCCGGCGTCGAGCGTCACCACGAGGGATTGCAGCGTGCAGAGCAAGAAGAATGCCACCGTCAGTGACGCGGCGGTGAGCGCCGACCGCACCGGGTGCCGGAAGAGGTTCTTGAAGACGAGACGGAGCGGCAGCGCTCCTGCCATGCCGATCACTCGCCGTTCTCCGGAGGTCGGTCGGCGAGCTTGCCCTTGTCGAGGTGGACGACACGCCCCGCGCGCCGAGCAGCGAGCGCATCGTGCGTCACCATGACGACGGTCTTGCCGATCTCGCGGTTGAGCCTCGCGAGGATGTCGAGGACCTGATCGGCCGAGTCGCGATCGAGGTCGCCGGTCGGCTCGTCGGCCAGGATCAGCGCGGGGTCCGTGACCACCGCGCGGGCGATCGCGACGCGCTGCTCCTGACCTCCGGAGAGCTGCGACGGCCGGTGGTGCGCGCGATCGGCCAGCCCGACGAGCTCGAGCGCGTGCAGCGCGTGCTCGCGACGCTGCCTGCGACCGAGAGGCGCCAGCAGCAGCGGCAGCTCGAGGTTCTCGAGCGCGCTGAGGACGGGGATGAGGTTGAACGCCTGGAACACGAAACCGACGGTCTCCGCTCGCCAGGACGCGAGCGCCGAGTCCGGGATGTCCGAGATGAACTCGCCCGCGACGCACACCTCGCCGGAGTCGGGATAGTCGAGTCCGCCGACGAGGTTCAGGAGGGTGCTCTTGCCGGACCCCGACGGCCCCATCAGCGCGCAAAACTCGCCGTCCCTGACCTCGAGGTCGAGCTCGTCGAGGACGGTGAGGTGCTGGCCGCCGCGCCAGTACCGCTTGGTGACGTGTCTGAGGGAGATCATCGGGCCGGGTCGCTCACGGCTTTCGCACCTGCACCCGGTCGCCGTCCTCGAGCCGCGTCGGTGGCAGGCGGATGACGCTCTCGCCGCCCTCGAGCCCGGCGGCGACCACGACCCGGTCGGCGCGGCTCCCGCCGAGCTCGACCGCGCGCGCGAGGGCGACGTCGCGCTCCACGACGAAGACGAATGTGCGACCGCTCGAGCGCACCACCGCGTCGGTGGGAATCAGCACCACCTCCTGGCGCTCCGACGCGTCGGTCTCGGCGAAGGGGGCGGCCTCGCTCTCGAACACGACACGCACGCCCATCTCGGGGCGCAACCGCCGGTCGGGGTCCTCGATGACGACGCGCACCTCGACGGTCGCCTTCTGGCGATTCGCCGTCGGCCAGATCCGATCGACGCGGCCGCGATAGGGCCGATCCGGGAAGGCGTCGAGAAAGATGCGCGCCGGCGCGTTCAGCTTCACCGAGGCGAGGCTGGCCTCCGGGACCTCGGCCTGCACCTCGAGCGAGTCGAAATCGACCATCGTCACCACCGAGCCGCGCGCGTTGCTTCCGGCGGTCGAGTTGGGAGAGACCACCTCGCCGACCTCCGCGTCCTTGAGCACGACGACCCCGTCGAAGGGAGCGCGGACCTCGGTCTTCTCGAGCGTCGCCCGCGCCAGATCGCGCGCCGCCTCGAGCGATGCGATCCGGGCCACGGCCTCCTGGACCGCCGCTTGCGCGAGGTCGCGACGCGCCGCGCCCTCGGCGACCTCCGCCTCGGCAGCAGCGCGGGCGGACTCGGCCGACGCGACGCGCGCCCGCGCGCCGTCGAGCTGCGCGCGGCGCTCATCGAGCAGCTGCGGTGACTCCGTGCCGCTCTCGACGAGCTCGCGCGTGCGCTCGTGGCTACGCGCGGCGAGGACCTCGCCGGCCCTCGCCTCCTCGAGGTTCGACTCCGTGACCTTGAGGCCCGCCTGGAGGCGCTTCAGCTCGGCGCCGCGCATCGTCAGGTCGCTGCGCGAGCGCTCGAGCGCGGCGCGACCGACCTCGAGGTCGGCCTCCGTCCGGCGCAGAGACGCCGAGTACTCGTCCGCGTAGAGCCGCGCCACCACGAAGCCCTTCTCGACGAACTGTCCCTCGGTGACGTTGAGCTCGACGATCCGTCCCGGCGTGTCGGCCGAGAGCGCCGCCCGCGTCCTGGCGACTATGTAGCCGTTGGCGGCCGCGCCCGCGATGGCCGCGGCCTCCACGGGACGGCGCATCTGCGCCTGGGCGACGTCGACCTCGGGAAGCCGGAAGCGATCGACCCACGACGTGATCGGCTCGCGGAAGACATAGATCGCCCCTCCGAGCAGGGCGAGCACGACGAGCCTCGCGATCCATCGGCCGGCACGGCCACGGCGGACCGCCTTGCGGGGGCGCGAACGATCGATTTTGAGGCGTTCGAGGTCCATCGGCTTTCGGGATCGGGGCGGACACGGGCACGGCGCGATCCGGCGCGCCTCGCCTGGCGAGAAAACCAGCGGCTGCCGGTTCGATTGTGGTTTGCGTGCGGGCGGATTTCAATCGGAAAGGAGCGACGTCGCGTACGCCGGGCGGCGTCAGTAGCCGAGCGCGTCCATCATCGGACCCGCGACGCCCCGGAGGGCCTCGTTCTGGTCGTCCGACCACTCGGCGACGTCGGGAAAGGTGCGCCGGCGCTGGTAGTTCGCCTTGGTGCCGAGGACCTTGGCGACCCGCTTCGGCTTCGGCGCCTCGAGCTCGAGGAAGTCGAACACCGCCGCGACGGTCTCCGGGTTGCCGGCGAACAGGTCCTCGGCGCGGACCGTCATGGCGCGGCCGGGCTCGAGCGAGTCGGTGAACTCGCGAGCGAAGCGATTGGTCTCGTACCAGAACCACGCGCAGCGCTCGAAGAGGCTCATCTCGTCCCACCGGTCGTGGTAGGGGTCGCCGGTGCGCGGCACGATGCGGCCCTCGTCCCACTTGTTGGTGTCGTACCAGCCGCGATCCATGCCGGATCGCACCACGTGCCGCGGATCACGCACCAGGTGAAGGAACTTCGAGTTGGTGAACACCTCGCGGATCGCCGGCGCGAAGTAGGTCAGCCGGTTCGCCGTCTCCCCGTAGGCCTGACCGTCCTCGTAGGCCTTGTAGACGACGTCCTCGCGACAGGCCTCGATCAGGAGACGGTAGGGCTCGGGCCGCGTCGCCCACTGCTCGTAGACCTCGCGACACTGCCGGTTCAAACGCGGCAACGGCTCATGCTCGACCGTCGCGCCGTCGGCGAGGTCGAGAAGATGGGCCAGCGTCCGCGTCCCACACCGGCCGGTGGACAGCACCCAGAACGCGCGCGCGTCCTTCCAGCCACGCTCACGCAACTCGGAACGGGCAATCGGCTCGAACTTTGGTTGTGACATGCCTGACACGGTAGTGGGCGACGGGGTTTGGTTCAAGTACGGATCGACGGCGCTGCCGACGAACGACGGAGACGGGAACGCAGATTACGCAGATTGCGCAGATTACGCAGATTACGCAGATCGAGGTCTCGCGTTTCGGCGGCTCGGGGATCGGAGTCGGGATCGGAGTCGGGATCGGAGTCGGGATCGGAGTCGGTCATCGGAATCGGTCATCGGAATCGGAATCGGAATCGGAGTCGGAATCGGTGTCGGGTCTCTGGTTCTCTGTCCTCAGTCTCCGCCCTCCGTCCTCTGTCTCGGTCTCCAACCCCGCCCGCTCGGCCCCGACGGTGCCAGGCCACCCGACCACGAGAGCTCCCGGGCACGAGAACGGGCACGAGAACGGGCACGGGAACGGGGACGGGGACGGGACCGATCACACCATCGCAAACGTCCCCTCCGCGGGGACCTCGACGTCCGTGCGGAGGTCCTCGTCGTCGGTATCGTCGATCTCAGCCTCGCCGGCGTCATCACCCGGCACCAGGCGCCGGAGTCCCGCGATGAGCTCGCGAATCTCCTCGTCGGTGAGCACGCCCTGGGCGTACTGCACGATCTCCGCGACGCCGATGCCGGCGTCCTCCATCTCGAGGACGAGATCACAGTCGACGAGTCGCGTGCTGTTGAGCGAATCCATCGGTCGCCTCTCTTTGTTCTTACCCGTTCCCGGCCCCGGACCCGGTCCCGGCCCCGAACCGGGCCGGCCGCCGTCGCCTCCGGGCGCCATGAATGCCTTCTCAGAAACGATCTCTCCAAACCTTCGGTCGCTGCGCGCGCCGGGTGAAGGCGGAAGCGCCCCGGCGGGGCGCCGGGCCCTGCGCGAGCCCGGTCGATCGGACCCAATCGACGGTGAGGGCGCAGCTTAGAGCCTATCGCCAGAAAAATCCGGAATCGTTGTCAAGATCCGCCCCACCTGATACGTCTTGGGATGTATTCCGGAGGGGCCGGGTCTCGCTCGCGGGGCTCGGCCCGAGGTCTCAGGAGGCGACGGTGCAGCTCAGCGACACGTTTCTCAACGACCTGACGGCGAAGCTCGCTCGAGTCATCAACGGGTGCGGCTCGCTGCCCGTATCTCGCGATGACCTGATCAGCGAGGTCATCCTGCGGCTTCTCGCGGTCGAGGATCGCGAGGTCCGGAACCCGTACGCCTACGCTCGAACGATTCTCCGGAACCTCATTCGCGATCACCTGCGCCGGGCGGAGCGCGCCCAGAGGGCGCTCGAGGAGATCGCGGCGAGGACCGCCGACAGTGTCTCCGGACATGAGGAGGCTGCACGGTTCGACGAGAGCGAGCTGGTGGGCTATCTGCTCGACCAGACCGCGCTCTCGCCCCTCCAGAACAGGGTAATCCGCATGTTTTACCTCAATGGCATGACCCTCACGGAGATCGCGCGTGAGCTCTCCCGCAATCCCGGCACGATTCTCAGGCACCTCCGTCGCGCGATCGACAAGCTCGCGAGCCGGGCTGCCGAGCTGGAGCTCCAGCCATGAAGCACCGAAGGCCTTCAACCAGAAAACGATTGCGTGATGAGCTGAACAGCCGCGG
>JBFFXF010000004.1:0-59065 GCA_041569895.1 Planctomycetota bacterium
CGGGGACGGGAACGGGAACGGGGACGGGAACGGGGACGGGATCGAGACAGGGACCGAGACGGTCAGAAGATGAATGAGAGCCCGCCGAATACCACCGAGAACACCGCCGCGAGTGCGATCAGCGCGGCGGCCAGCAGGGTGAGGGCGATCGTCACCGTCGATGCCGGGCGTGACAGGTAGATCACGGGGCGGCGCGGTGCTCCGAGCTCGAGGAGGCCGTCGCGGAACTCGCTGACGTGGGTCCAGAGCTGGAGGGTGCGGTCGATCTTGTTGCGGAAGCGCACGAGGCGGTTCGACTCGGCGCTCTCGCCGGCCTGCGGGACGGTGGCCCGGCGGTCCTCGTCCGCGTGACCCGAATCGAAGGTCGACAGCTCGTGCAGCATCCCGCGCAGGCGCATGAGCAGCAATCCCGGCAGGAGGGCGACGACGAGGACGAGCGCGCAGACCACGAACGAGTTCACCGACTCGACGAGGTAGGAGGAAAAGCAGATCAGCCAGAAGACCAGTGACGCCCCGAGCGTCACGAGTCCGCACCAGCGCAGTGGACGCTCGAGTCGACCGGCCTCGACGGCGACGGTCGCCGCGAGGTGCGCCAGCATCGAGTCCTCGTGCTGGACCTGCGCTGCGGTGGATTTTCGGGTGCGGCGGCGCACCTGCACTTTTTCGGAAGCCATGCTCGCTCCTCTTCGTAACTCGACGCCTTCGCTACGATCGGTCAGAGCGATCACGACCTTGAATCGGAGAGGTTTTCCGCCACTCCGGAGGGCAGGGGGCGGGCTCGGCGGGGCGCACGAGCCGACCGTGGGCGCTCCCGGTCACTCCGCACGCGCGGTGGTGAGCGCGGGGGCGTCGCGGTCCACCGCCCAGAAGAGGGCGTTCCACAGCAGGCGGCGGAACCACTCCTGCTCGAAGTCACCGCGGTGACCGAGAGAGGTGTAGAAGACCCGACCGCCGCGCCGGGTCCGCGTCCAGGCCACCGGTTCGGGGCGGTCGGAGCCCTCGACACGCCCCATCATGAGCAGCGTGGCGTCCTTCGCGACCGGTGAGGTCTTGTAGAGCGACGAGCTCACGCGGTGCTCGTTCGGTGAAATCGACGCGACAATCGGATGGCCCGCCGCATCCGGAAGGACGCGCGCGAAGGTGTTCTTCTTGCTGCCGTGGTGGCCGTGGTAGCTGCCGCCGAGGACCTCCGAGTCGAACTCCGGCCACAGGGCGTGTTCCGCCTGCGGCGGCTTGCCGCGAAGCGCGAACGCGTGGCTCGACGTGCGAAGCGCGACCAGCGGCTTCCCGGAATCGACGAATCGCCGGATGCGCGCCAGCTGCTTCTCGGGAAGGGCGCGTCGCCGCACGCTCAGGAAGAGAATGTCGGCGTCGTCGAGCGCCTCGAGTCCCGGGATGTCGTTGCGTCTCGTGTCGCTCCCGAAGATGAACGACGTCCGGAAGTGACCTCCGAGGTGGTCGCGCGCGAACGCCGGCAGCGTCTCCTGCGTCTCGTACTCGTCCTCGGCGATGACGAACGCGATGTGCGGCCGGTCGTCCTTCGAGAACCGGAACGGCCGCCCGCCGAGCACCTGGTCGCTGGTCACCGTCGGGCAGACGTACTTCTCGATGTGCTCGACGATCAGGTCCGTGCCGGTGAAGTGGCTGACGTACGGCCAGCGAGCCGGGTTGTACATCGTGTCGGTCTGATCGCGCACGAGCACGACGTTCTTGCCGTTCTTCGCCATCTGCCGCAGCCCGAACGGCCGGCCGAGAACGCACATGTTGGTGTGCACGCCGACCAGGAAGACGTTGGAGATGTCGCGCTCCTCGAGGACGTTCCAGATCTCGACGCCGCTGTCGCTGATGACGTCCTCGTCGCGGATGTCGAGCATGTCGATCTGCCGCGTCCACGGCGCTCTCGGATTGAGCCCCTTCGCGCTCAGCTCCTCGTGCCAGCGGCGATGCTCCTCGGGATCGTCGTCCTCGCCGCCGTCGGACTGGTCGATCGGGTACTTTCCCTTCTCCTCGGCGGGAATCCGGTGACACCAGGAGCCGATGTCCTCGGGCAGGTTCTTCGCCCGCGGGGCGCGCTTCGCCCGCTCGCGGCCCGGGTGGCCCTCGTACGGCTTCATGCAGCTCGACGGCGCGTGGATCACGAGCGCCCCGCGATCGCGCGCGGTGTGGAGGAAACGGTTCATCCGCGGCGCCATCTCCTTGACGCGTCGGACCGCGTTCAGGCAGTGGTGCGCGTCCCACATGTCGCAGACGATGACGGCGGTCTGCTTCCCCTTTAACGTCTCGCGCTTGAAGACCACGTGGAACCTTCCGCTGCCGGGGGACGTTTCCACCCTGGAGCGCTTGGTGATCTCGAACGAGTCGATCTCATCGCCGGCGGACGCGACGGCGCCGATCACGAGCGACGCGACCACGAGACCGATCGCGGCGGGTGATCGCGACGAGCGGATCGCGCAACGAATCACAGAGCGTCGAGACGTGAGATTCCTGGGCTCCATCAGCCGTCCTCCGGTCGGTGCCTGCCGCGCGCCGGCGGCGCGGGCGGTCAAAAAGTATCGGTTGGAACGCGGCCGAGTATAATCCGCCGAGTGCACGCGGTAAAGGGAAGCCGATCGTCCTCCCGATCCGCAGTCGCCGAAACGCTGGAAAACCGCTTGACGAAATCACCTGTCACTCTGGAGAGCTCCATGCCCCGTCTCGCCGTCCACCGCTCGGCTCTTGCCGTCGCGTCCATCGTCGTCCTGCCGGCACTCGCTCTGCTCGCCCCGTCCTGCGCCACGTCGAGCCCTCCCGACCCGGCGTCGGTGACCTTCGGCGATGTCGCCCTGATCCTCGAGGCGCACTGCGTCGAGTGCCACTCGGGCGACGAGCCCGAGGGCGAGCTCGACCTCACCACGCACGCGGCGCTGATGCGCGGCGGCGAGAGCGGTCGCGTCATCGTCCCGGGGAACGCCTCGCGGAGCCTGATGATCCGACTGGTCGAGCGAACGGAGAAGCCGTTCATGCCGATGAAGGCCCGCAAGCTGGCGCGGCGTGATATCGATACGCTGCGGGCGTGGGTGGATGGGGGGGCGAGACCGTCGATTTGAGACACGAACGTGAATCCAATGCGTCTGAAGCCGGTCGACGGTCACGGTCACGGTCACGGTCGACGGTCACGGTCCACGGTCACGCTCCCCGTCCGCAAGGTCTACCGCTGCTCGGTTTCGACGCTGCGGATCAGGCGGTGAAGGTCGTTTCGGCGTCGTCGTGTATTCAACGTGTCTCTGCTCCTTGTTCGTCCCTGGGCGTGTCCGTGGTCCGTGATCCGTGATCCGTGGTCCGTGGTCCGTGACCGTGACCGTGACGGCCAGCAGTTGCGCCCGGCGGGGGACTATCGGAGGGGACCTCTGGGACTCAGGAGGCGGCGGACTAGTTCACCTGTGGCGCCACCACCGGCTCCTCGACCCGCGACGCCCTGTTGACGAGCACGCGGCCCCGTGCGTTGAGGTGTGGTCGGATGACGACGACGACCGCGTCCTGTCCCGGTCGCGCCACGACCGACGCCTCCAGGTCCCGTCCGAGCTGCAGTCGGTGCACTCCCTCCGGAAGCGAGAAACGCGCCACCTGGATCTGGCTCGGGAGCGACGTCCACATGCGGGTGTCGGCGGTCTCCACGGCGGTCCAGAACAGATTGACGATCATGCCGATGAGGAACGCGAGGTTGTGCGCCTCGTACGTGTTTCCCATCTGCTTGCGCAGGATGCGCTCCCCGGTGCCGACCGCGGCCGCCTTGAGTGAGCGGCGCACGACGGCCCGTGCGATGGTCACCGGCATGTTGGCGTTGTTCTGCTCGATCGCCGTGGCGTTGACGTCGAGGAGGGTCTCGGTGACGACGCGCTCGCCGTTCGGCAGGCCGATCTCGAGCGGAGGAACGAAGCTGTCGAGCACCACCACGCGCGGCACCAGGACCGGGGCCTGCATCGCCGCCGACCAGGATCGCATGCCGATGCCGAGGCCGACGCCGGCAATGCGCGAGGCGATCTCGGTGCCCGGGTCCGCCGGGTCCTCGATCAGCTCCGGCCCGCGCCCGGCGAGGTAGAAGACGTGCACGACGCCCTCTCCCGGCGGCGCCTTGATGCCGCTCCGCGCTCGCTCGAGCGCCTCGGTGAGCAGCGTCGAGGGACCGTGGAAGTCGATCGCGGCGGCGTATGACCGCTGCGCCTCGTCCGCCTGGATGTTGGCCTCGAGGATGATCCCCTCGAGGTACTTGCCGATGGCGACTCGGCTGTAGCGCTCCCTCGGCTTGTAGCGACCGCGATCGGTCCCCTCGGAGTCGAGGTCCTGCTCGAACCCGTAGTCGCTGCCGATGATGTCCTCCTGCTTCTCGCCGATCTGCAGCGCGTACGTGTACGCCTCGCGACCGTCGACGAGCAGGTCGGCGATGGCGAGGACGCAGCGGATGACGATGTGCTCGTAATCCGCCCCGCGGTACGGCAGGGACGAGTCGTCGGTGAGCGTCGCCGTGAACTCCGACCAGAACTTGGCGCCGACCGACCGGACGAACTTGTCGTCGAAGCGGTCCTTCGCCTTCTCGAGGAGCCGCAGGGTGGTCTCGGGCTGGCCGAGCGCGAGGACGGCCATCGCCTTCTCCAGCAGCAGCAGATCCGTGTTGCCCTCGGCGGGATCGATCGAGTCGTCGAGCGCCTGCGTCTCGCGAACGACCTCGAGCGGCTCGCCGCTCTCGCGCGCGATCATCAGGTCGATGTGGGCGTTCGCGCCGGCGAAGTTCCCCGACTCGTAGAGCGAGCGGAACTGGCGGATCCGGGAGCCGTAGGAACGGCAGCCGGCCCCGAGGAGGACTGCGGTCATCAGGACACACGCGACCGCTGCGCGCCGAGGCCGCCCCTTCGGGAGAGAAGTCCGGTCCATCACCGGATCAGCGATACTCTTTCGTCACCTGCTTCGTGACCTTCGCGATCGTCGACCCGGAGCGGGCGTCGACCATGTCGAGCGACATGTTGTAGACGCGCTCCTTGAGCCGCTCGGCCCTGGTCGTCTGGCTCGTGAACGTCGCGAACACCAGGAAATCGGGCACCTGCCCCTCGGCCGCGAGCTGGTCGAGGAACTGCTTGCGATAGGTCGCGAGAAAGAGCTTCTCCGGGCTGCTGACGTTGATCTCGTCGAGCGCCGTCCGCACGTAGAGCTGGTTGATCAGATTGAAGAGCCGCGACCGGAAGACGATGGTCTCGACGCTCTGGTTGATCGCCGCGTGGAAGTCGCGCAGGCTCTCCGCGCTCTGGTTGATGACGCCGGCAAAGGCGACCTTCATCGCCCCGCCCGGATTGTTGACGGCCACGGCCGTCGTCTGCTCGAAGAGCTCCCGGGTCGCATCGTCGATGAGCGCCTCGTACGTCTCCGAGCCGGCGCGATCGCTGCCGACCATGCGGCCCTCTTCCGGTCCCTTGATGCGGCCGCGCGGCGCGCAGCCGGCAAACGCGATGGCGCACGCGAGCGCGATGACGGTCCTGCTCATCATGGTCTCGTTCCTGTGTCTCGTCCTGGAATCGTTGCCTTTCAGCGGGCTATCGAATGGTCACCGACGTAGTTCGCGGCCAGGCGTCTCGCCGCCGAGCTCGGCGCGCCGAAGGAGAAACCGGTGAGCTCCGCGCCCGGAGCGCCCGTCGCGGTCTCTCCCACGAGCGAGTGCGAGTTGACGGCGATCACCGAGCCGTCGAGGAGCAGCACGGGGCTGCCGCTGTTGCCCCGCCGCGTCGGGCTCGTGTACATGTAGCTGAGCCGCTTCCCCTTCGGCGTCGGCACGATCTCATCGACAGAGCTCAGGTGGCCCGGCGTGAGCACCCAGCCGCTGGTGCCCTTCGGATTGCCGAGCACCGCCACCTCGACGCCGACCCGGGCTCGAGAGGAGTCCGCGAGCTGGAAGACGTGCGTCCCCGCCGGAACGGCGTCCACCTTGATCACCGCGATGTCGAGCAGCTCGTCGGCGACGACGACCCGGTAGGGCTTCCTCGTCCCGTCGGCGAGGACCACGACCGGATCGGCGCTCGCGACGGAGTTGACGACGTGGGCGTTGGTCATCACGTGACCGTCCCGGGACACCACGAAGCCGGTGCCGAATCGCCCGTCGCTCGCCATCACCTTGACGACGCCGCTGGCCACCTTCTTGTAGACCACGTCCCACGAGCGCGCCGATTGCTGCGGCACGTCCTCGACCGCGATCTTCTCGAGCTCGTAGCCGGAGACGCCGAGCTGTCGGCCGAGCGCGTCCTCGAAGCGGCCGTCGATCGGGAAGTGCGTGGTCAGCAGCACAGTCTCGCGCGCGAGATCGATCGCCTCGACGCGCAGCACGATGTGAGAGGCAAAGCTGTCGAGTCGCGGCGCGACGACGACCTTGATCCCCTCGTCGACCATCATCTTGCGAGCGAGCATGCTGCGCGCGAGCCCGCCCGTGGCGAGCTCACCCTCCACGAGCTGCGTCTCCGACCAGCGCGTGAAGCCGATGTCGTTGACGCGGAGCTGCCGGTCGCCGCCAGCCCGCTGCATCGCCTCGGCGATCAAGGACGAGACCCCCATGCCGAGCCGCATGGCGTCCGAGGCCTGTAGCCCCTCTCGCAGCTCCTCGAGGTACGCCCTCGCCGTCTGCAGGTTCGGGAACTCCGCGCCGTTGAGAATCAGCGGCGCATCGTGATCCAGGGGCGTTCCGCCACCCCTGGCGATCTCGGCGCGACGGGCGTACTCGTCCGCGAAGGTCGACTGGGCGCTACGCAGCCGGGCGATCGAGCGCACGAATCCGGCGGTGTCGACCGGGGCGACGTAGATCACCCCGTCCGTGGGTCTCGCCGCGAGCGCGCTGACGACGCGGCGGCCGAGCACGCGCGCCGCGACCTGGAGCTCGCGATCGAGCGTCGACTCGACATCCCGGACGTTGAACTCGTTGCCGGGCTGCCAGGCGCTCGGACGATCCTCGTACGTCCAGTAGCGATCGTTGGAGCGCACGGCGCGGATCTCGATCGACCGCCGGGCGATCGATCGCCGCCCGTCGAGGTCATGGGCCACGAGGTCGACCTCGAGGAGCCCCGTCGGATCGCGACCGGCGGAGTGGTAGTGGCGGATGGTGCCGAAGACGACGACGTCCACGCCGAGACGATGGCCGTGACGCGACACGTCCGCGATCGAGTGCAGGCTGGTGCGCGGGAGGTTGATATCGGCGAGCAGGGCCTGCATGCCGCTCGTGTCGACGATCCAGCCGCCGTACCCGGCGCCCGCGAGCCGCACGGCGACCTCGTCGGCAAGCCACTCGCCGAGCCGCGTCACGCGGGGCTCGCCGCGCTCGACGAGGCTGACGAGCGGCAGGCACGCGACGCTCCCGAAGTCGGCCTGCGCCGCCAGCTCCCCCGCCAGCTCGGCCGAGAAGTCCGTGATCGCCGCGTCCACCGGGCTCGGCGCCCGGTCGAGCTCGCCGGCCTGCTGCAGCCCGGAAACCGGCGGTCCTGGACGGTCGTGGAGGTTCCGCGACGGGACGGTCTGGATGCGCCGGCACCCGAACGCACCGAGGACGAAAACGACACCCAGCGCCGCCAGGAGAGCAGCGCGCCGCGCACCGCCCGTCCGGGTCCTCTCTCGAATCACCCCAGCGATCATGAAACTGCTCCTCTTCGGGCAACTCGCCACCGCTCCCGGCCCGCCAGCGCCCGGGCGGAACACGCCCGGGAGGGGGAGCGCCTCGTTCTGCCGGTAGTATATACGGAACCAACCCGGCGAAATCAATCGACGCCGCCCGACCTGAGGGACGGGCGGGGCGCCGGCGTATTCACGCCGGGCAGGTCACTTTCGCCGTTTCAGGTTGTCCAGGAGTACGGCCGCGACGATGACCAGGCCGAGGACGACCTTCTGGGTGTTGCTCTCGACGTTGGTGAGGTTGAGGCCGTTTCGCATCACCCCGATCACCAGCGCCCCGATCAGCGTCCCGAAGATCTTCCCCTCGCCGCCGCTGAGGCTGGTCCCGCCCACGACCACCGCCGCGATCACCTCGAGCTCCGTCATCAGACCGTACGTCGGCTCCCCGCTCTTCAGCTCCGAGGCGCGGATGATCCCCCCGACCCCCGCGAGCCCGCCGCAGACGGTGTAGCACGACAGCAGGATCGGCTTCACCGGCACGCCCGAGAGCCGTGCCGCCTCGCGGTTGCCGCCGACCGCGTAGACGTAGCGCCCGAAGGTCGTGCGGGTCATCAGGAAGTGCGCGACCCCGTACAGGATCAGCATCAGGATGACCGGGTTGGGCACGCCGAAGACGAACTCCGTCCCGAGCCAGCGGTACGACTCCGGGATCTGGTAGATCGACTGGGAGTTCGACAGCCGATACGCCAGACCGCTCGCGATCAGCATCATCGCGAGGGTGGCGATGAACGCGGGCACCCGGAACGCCGTCACCATGAGGCCGGAGAAGGCCCCCATCAGCGCGCAGCCGAGAATGGCGGCGAGGCTGCAGATGATCATCGCGATCGTGCTCGCGTCGACCGCGCCGCCGACTTCGCGGATCAGGAGAGTCGCGACCACGGCGGAGAGGGCGATCAGGCTGCCGACCGAGAGGTCGATGCCGCCGGTGATGATCACGAAGGTCATGCCGATCGCGATGATGGCGATCACCGCGATGCGGTTGGCGACCGCGCGGAGGTTGGCGGCCTTGAGGAAATCGGGCCATGCGTACGTCGCCGGGATCGCCAGCTCGACGCCGGCGAGGCCGGGGAGCTTCGAGTCGCGCTCGCGCAGGAAGCTGTAGCGCGACGTGCTCTCGTCGCATGCGATGACGTCGACCCCTTGCCCGCTCGCCGCGACCTCCTCGAGGGCCCGCCGCATCTCCGGCGGCCCCCCGGTGACGGTGCGCACGACGGTCGCGCCGCCCGCCTCGAGGTTGCTCGCCAGCGCCCGCACGAACTCCTCGTCCACGCTCGTCTGGCCCGCGAGGATCACGACGCGAGCGCCGTTCCCGCGCCGCGCGGCGATCTCGCCCGCGAGCTGCTCGCCCGCCGCGGCGCCCGTGGGGTGCTGCTCCGTGTACGTCATGACGCTGAAGAACGCGCACAGGAGGAGCAGCACGAAGACCATGCCGTAGTCCTCGAAGAAGCGCGACAGCCGGTTTCGGAGCTTCAACTCCATCTGCTCACCCGATCGCCAGGTGCATGATCGCCTCCTGTGTCGCCGATTCGACGTCGGCGATCTCGCCGGTGATCCGGCCATCATGCATGACGAGCACCCGGTCGGCCATGCCGAGCACCTCCGGAAGCTCGGAGCTGATCAGGACGATCGCCTTGCCCGCGGCGGCGAGCTCGTTGATCAGCGTGTAGATCTCGAACTTCGCGCCGACGTCGATGCCGCGCGTCGGCTCGTCGAAGATCACCACCTCGCACTGCCGCGCCAGCCACTTCGCGAGCACGACCTTCTGCTGGTTGCCACCCGAGAGATTGGCGACGGGCTGCTCGACGTGCGGGATCTTGATGCGGAGACTCTCGACAAACCGCTCCAGCTCTCGCCGCTCGCGCGTCTGGCTGACGATGCCGAGCCGGGACAGCCACGACAGGTTCGGCAGGCCGAAGTTCTCGCGCACCGACTGCCCGAGCACCAGCCCCTCGAGCTTGCGGTCCTCGGTGAGCAGGCAGATCCCGGCGCGGATCGCATCGCGCGGCGATCGGATGTCGAGAGTCTTGCCGTCGAGCTGGATGGTGCCGCCGTCGCGCGCATCGGCGCCGAAGATCAGCCGCACGAGCTCGGTGCGACCGGCGCCGACGAGGCCGGTGATGGCCACCACCTCGCCGCCACGCACGGCGAACGAGACGTCCCGGACGGCCTTGCCCCGCCGCAGGCCGCGCACGACGAGGCGCGTGACCCCGGGCGACACCTTGCGAGCCGGGAACTCGTCCTCGAGCTTTCGCCCGACCATCATCTCGATCAGCCGCTCGCGGGTGACGTCGGCCGCCGCGGCGGTGCCGACGTGCTCGCCGTCGCGCAGGACGCAGACGCGATCGGCGATCTTGAAGATCTCGTCGAGACGGTGGCTGATATAGATGATTCCCATGCCGTGCGACCGGAGCTCTCCGACGATCTCGAAGAGGCGATCGACCTCCTGCGGCGTCAGCGTCGCGCTCGGCTCGTCCATGACGATGATGCGCGCGTCGAGCGAGAGCGCCTTGGCAATCTCGACGATCTGCTGCTGGGCGATCGACAGCCGCCTGCACGGCGTCTCGGGATCGATGGCGACGCCGAGCCGGTCGAAGAGCTCGCGAGCGCGACGGTGCTCGTCGAGTTGGTGTATCACGCCCGCCGTGGTCCTCTCCTGCCCGAGGAAGATGTTCTCGCGGGCCGACAGCGAGGGCACCAGGTTGAACTCCTGGTAGATCACGGCGACGCCGGCGCGCTGGGCGTCGGCGGGGCTCGCGATGCCCGCCTCGACGCCGTCGATGAGGATCCGCCCCGCGTCGGGCAGGTGCGCGCCACCCAGGATCTTGATCAGCGTGCTCTTGCCGGCGCCGTTCTCGCCGAGAAGCGCGACCACCTCGCCCGCCCGGAGCTCGAGATCGACGTCCCGGAGCGCCTGGACCCCGGGGAACGACTTCGATATCCGCTCCATGCGAAGGAGCGGCACGGCCGCCGTGCCTGCGCCGTCTTCCGGCATGTGTTACTCGAGGTCGGGGTCCTTGTCGGCGTCGGCGCGGCGATACGGCTCGGTCGGGATCAGCATCACCGGCTCGACCTCCTCGCCGTCGAAGTAGCTGACGACCGCCTTCACCGACTCGATCGCCATGCGGTCCGGGAACTGAACCGGACTGTCGAACAGCCGGCCGTCCTTGATCGCCACCTTCGCCTCGGGCTGGCCATCGAACCCGACCACCACCACCTGGTCCGACTTTCCCTCGGCCTCGAGGGCCGCGCGCGCCCCGAGAGCCGCCGGATCGTTGATCGCGAAGATCCCCCGGAGGTCCGGATGCGCGTTGACCGCGTCGCGCGCCGCGTTCTGCCCCTCTTCCTTGGCGCCGCCGCACTCGAGCTTCGCGACCAGCTCGATCTTGTTCGCCGCCGACGCGTTGTGCTCGCCGATGCGCTCCTCGAAGCCGCGCACGCGATCGATGCACGACTCGACGCGCTTGAACTCGAGGATCGCGACCTTGCCGCCCGCCTCGCCGAGCGCGTCGATCATCGCCTGTCCGGCGACGCGGCCGCCCTGGAAGTTGTCGGTGCCGACGTGATGCACCACCCTCGCCTGCGGGTCCTCGCATATGGTGTCGATCGTGAACACCGGGACTCCCGCTCGGTTCGCCTCGATGATCACCGAGCCGATCGCCTTGGTGTTCCGCGGGCAGAGGATGATCGCGTCGACACCCTTGACGAGAAACTCCTTCACGTCGTCCTTCTGGTTGGCGATCTTTCCCTCGGGATCGCGCACCAGCACCTCGAACCCGTGGCGCGCGGCCTCGGCGGCGACGGTGTCGGCGATCAGCTTGAAGAACGGGTTGGTGAGGGTCTGCACCGAGAGCCCGATGACGCGCGAGGCTTTCTCGCCCGGCTCGCCGCCACCGCGGTCACCCGCGGCACTGCTCGTGCCCTCCTTCGAGCTGTCGCAGCCGCCCCCCGGCACGAGCGCGAGGAGAATCAGCAACCCGGTGAATCGGCGCAGCATCGGGGCCATGGCATCCCTTTCCTTCCGGTGATCGATCTCATAGAGTGTCGAGGGCGTCCGCGGAGACGCATGACGAGTATTCTCCAACGCGCGGGTGTTTTTCAAGGTCGAGATCACGGAGTTCGTCGATGAAGGCCCTCAACTTCCTGGACGCGATCACCGGCTCGTTCGCGCAGCCGGCCGCGGAGAACCCCACCGTGGCGATGGTCGAGGCCGCCTACCGGCACCACGACCTGCGCTTTCGCTACATCAATTTCGAGGTCGCCCCGGACGATCTCGGGGACGCGGTGCGCGGCGCGCGGGCGATGGGCTTCGTCGGCTTCAACTGCTCGCTCCCCCACAAGGTGGCCGTCATCGAGCACATCGACGGCCTCGGCGAGTCCGCGGAGATCATGGGCGCGGTCAACTGCGTCGTGAGGCGCGACGGACGGTACATCGGCGAGAACACCGACGGCAAGGGGTTCCTCGAGGCGCTGCGCGAGCGCGTCGACCCGGCCGGCAAGTCGGTCGTCCTCTTCGGCGCGGGAGGAGCGGCTCGCGCCGTCGGCGTCGAGACCGCGCTCGCCGGCGCGAGTCGCGTCACCGTCGTCAATCGCACCGAGTCGCGCGGCATCGAGCTCGCCCGGTTGATCGACGAGCGCACGCCGGCCGCGGCGGACTTCGTCCGCTGGGAGGGCGACTACGCGGTGCCCGCGGGGACGGACGTCGTCGTCAACGCGACGTCGATCGGACTCTATCCCGACGTCGACGCGCGCATTCCACTGGACGTTTCGACGCTCGCGCCGGAAATGGTCGTGGCCGACGTCATCGCGAGCCCGCCGAACACACGGCTGATGCGCGACGCGGCCAGACGTGGCTGCACGGTGATCGACGGCATCGGCATGCTCGTCAATCAGGGCGTCATCGGCATCAAGTACTGGACCGGGGCCGACGTCGACGCCGGAGTCATGCGACGGACGATCGAGGAGATCTTCGGCTGAGGAATAGGCCCATCGGGCTCGGTCTCGCAGGGAGTGGGGAACGAGGGGATGCGCGAGTGGCTTCCCGTTATCTGGAGCTGGCTCTATGTCGGTGTGACGGCGTCGCTGGTGGTCGTCGCGCTCTGGCGAAAGCGCGAGCCGGCGCCGGCCCTCGCGTGGTCGCTGTCGATCATCTTCCTGCCGATCGCGGGGCCGCTGCTCTTCCTCTTCTTCGGACTCCACCCGCTGCCGCGACGACTGCGCCGGAAGATCGAGCACCGCGTGGAGTTCGACCGGCGCCTCTCGTCCCCGGAGAGCTCGGAGGCCCGCAGCGACGTCGGCGTCTGCAAGTACCCCGACACCGATTGGGGCAAGCTCGGCCAGCTTCTCGAGTCGCTCGGCGAGGCGCCGCGCCGCGAGGGGAACGAGGTCACGGTGTACTGCGAGGGCGCGGCGGTCGCGGACGCGTTCGTCGAGGCGATCGAGCAGGCCCGCCACCACGTGCACGTCGAGTTCTACATTTTCCGCCACGACCGGGCCGGTCGCCGGCTCGTCGAGCTGCTGATGGATCGGGTGCGCGACGGCGTCGAGGTGCGCGTCGTCCTCGACGGCCTCGGCTCGTACCGCAGCCTGCGGCTGCTGAAGCGCATCCGCAAGGGCGGTGGTCAGGCGGCGGTCTTCCGGCCCCTGTTCACGCCGGGCCGCGTCAGCCCGAACCTGCGCAATCACCGCAAGATCGTCGTCTGCGACGGTCGCGTCGGCTTCTTCGGCGGCATGAACGTCGGCGAGGAGTACTTCGGCCGCCAGCCCAGGCGCCCCTGGTTCGACATCCACCTGCGCATCCGCGGCCCCGCCGTCCTCGACCTGCAGCGGATCTTCGTCGAGGACTGGGACTTCAGCGCGTCGGAGACCATCGACGGCCCGGAGTACTTCCCGCGCATCGATGATATCGATGAAGAAGAAGAAGAACTCGACGCGACGCACGACTCGCCGGCGCAGATCATCGCCGGCGGGCCCGACGCGGCGATCAACCCGATCCGCCAGGCGTTCTTCAGCGCCATCACGCGCGCTCGCCGATCGATCCTGCTGACGACCCCGTACGTCGTGCCCGACCGCGGCCTGCGCGACGCCCTGAAGTCCGCCGCGCTCGCGGGCATCGACGTGCGCCTGGTGACGCAGTCGTGGCCGCCGGATCAGTACCTCGTCTACTTCTGCGGGCTCTACTACGTGCAGGAGCTGATCGACACGGGCGTGCGCGTCTACCGCTACACCCCCGGCATGACGCACGCGAAGGCGATCGCCGTCGACGGCGAGTGGGCGATGGCCGGCACGGCGAACCTCGACAACCGGAGCATGTTTCTCAACTACGAGCAGATGGCGGTGTTCGACGGCGAGAAGACGGTGCGGAAGATCGAGCAGGCGATCCAGGACCAGATCGCCCGCTCGGAGGAGATCCGCTCGGAGCACCTCGAGACCCTGTCACTCCACGAGCAACTGCTGGCAAACGGGGCGCGGTTGTTTGCGCCGCTGCTGTGACCGTTCCCGTACGCGCTCCCGCACCCGAGAGGCTGGTCGACTTCGCTGGCGAGACTCTGCACGCATCTATAAGGAACGCAGGAAGAATAGGAAGGCAGGAAAAGAAAAGGAGAGAAGGGAACACAGGGAAGGCGGCGAAAAGCCTGACCCAGGAGAGCGAACCTCACGAAACTGAACTCCATCAATCCATCCGTTTCCTGCCTTCCTGAGTTTCCTGCCTTCCTTCTGAATCGTCTGACAGCAAGCCTCCGAAGTCGAGCGCAGATTACGCAGAAGAAGATTGGGGAATCTCCGTCGCTGATCTCGGATCTCGGATCTCTGGTCTCGGAGTCGGATCTCGGAGTCGGTATCGGGATCGGACGTCGGTTCTCTGTCGCACGGCGACGGTGACGACAACGGAGACGGAACACGGATACGGAGCACGAGCCCAACCATGACCTGGACGGTGGCCGTGACCCGTGGACCGTGTGCCGTGACCGTGTGCCGTGACCGTGACCGGCTTGGCGTCGTCCAGCGAGTTTGTCAATCACGACGGGCGCTTTCGGGAACGGGCACGGGCACGGGCACGGGTACGGGAACGGGTACGGGTACGGACCGAGGCCCGACTCCGCGAGATCAGAAGCAGCCCTCGACGCGCGGACAGGCGTTCTCGATCGGCACGCACTCGAACGGGTTGGCCCCGGGCGGCACTCGATGGTGCGCCGGCCCCGCGAGGGTCAGGAAGCGGAGCGTGCCGATCGGGTCGGTGATGTCGACGCGGCCGTCGCCGTGCCAGTCGAGCAGCTCGATGTTGCCCGAGTCCGCCGCCGTTCCGTCGCCGCATGGCAGGCGTTCGGGGACGCCCAGGAAGAGAACGCCGAGGACGCAGATCGCGTCGGAGATGTCGAGCCGGCCGTCCTGGTTGCAGTCACCGGGGATGTGGGTGTCGAACGGTGGATCGACGATGATGAGCGCCACCTCGTCGCAGCCCCCGAGCTCCGGCCTCCGCGAGTCGGGTTCGCCCGCCAGACCGAGGAAGACCGTGTTGGTCACCGGCTGGCCGGAGCCGCGCAGGCCATCGACGATGGCCACGCTTCCCGCCGGGAAGATGCCCGGAGGCGCGCCGACCCGCAGCCGCAGGATCGCGACCTCGCCCTCACCCCGCAATGTCACCGGCTGCGTGAACGACAGCACCACGGTGGAGACCGCGCCCGGTCCCTGCGGCGCGCCGCCGCCGTCGATCGACGGATCGATCAGCTCGGTCTTCTCGAAGCCCGCTGAAAGGAGATCCTTGCCCGCCGTGCCGTCGATGGTCGCGTCGAGCAGATCGAGCTGGCCGCCGACCGAGACGCCGAGCGCCCAGCCCTGCGCTCCGGGGTGGGACGGCTCGTCGATGGCCAGCGTGATGGCCACCTCGCCCTGCGGCGGCGTGTCCGGGGCGTCGACGATCTCGATTGGACACACGTCGAGATCGAACCGGAAGCCCCCGCGAGCAGGCGGCGGCTTCGGATCGTAGGAGACGCAGTCGAGCGAGTCCTCGGTCGGATCCGGGCCGGGCGTGTGCGGGCCCGGAGGCGGTGGCTCCGGTTGCCCGAGGAAGAGGTAGCCGAGGAGGTACACCGGATCCGTGATGTTCTCCTGGCCATCGTCGTTGACGTCGAACGCGTCGCGACACGGAGGCGGCACGTCGAAGGGGAAGAAGTTCGGCAGAAAGACGTCCCGCGCATCGACGACGCCGTCGGTGTTCGTGTCACCACGGCGAAAGTCGCTCTGCGCCAGAGCGACCGGAGACACGACGAGCGCGGTGACGAGCGCCACACCACGGTGAAACCCGAAAGCATCCATCGCAGCCCTCCGTACGCGTACCCGTACCCGTTCCCGTTCCCGTACCCGTACCCGTGCCCGTGCCCGATCCCGATCCCGTCTCGTCGTCGCCCGGTCACGAGTGGTACAGCCCTTTCCGCATCGATGGTCGACCCTTCTTCCGCCCCTGTCAAATTCCGTCCCACCGCCATTCAGCGGCCGGCGGCGACGTCGGAGGCCCTCGCCATCAGGTAGGCGAAGAGGTCGCGCGTCTCGTCCTCGTCGAGGAGGTCGAGGATCCCCTCGGGCATCAGGGAGAGCTCGGTCGAGTCGATGGCGGCGATGCGGTCGCGCTCGATGACGACCCGCTCGACCGGCGTCTGCACGGTGATCGTCCGCTCCGTTCGCTGCTCGACGACGCCGTTCAGGACGAGGCCGTCCTTCTGCCGAACGATCGACATGCGCCAGTTCGCCGCCACGGTCACCGACGGATCGAGGATGTTCTCGAGCCAGTAATCGAGGTTGTCCCGCTGCGCCCCGGTGAGCTCCGGGCCGATCGAGCCGCCCTCGCCGAAGAGGCGGTGGCAGCTCCCGCAGGACTTCTCGTAAAGCGCCCGGCCGCGCGTCAGGTCGCCGGCAGCGAGGCGCGCCGGCGTCAGGCGCTTTCGGTACTCCGCGATGAGGCGGAGCTTGTCCTCGTCGATCAGCCGCAGCTCGGGCCAGAGCTCGGCGACGCGCTCGCCGAGCGCGGCATCGCCGATGAGCTGCATCTGGCGGAGCAGGAACGCGGGAACGTCCTTGCGCGCCACCGTGCCCGCCGCCACCGCGTCGAGCAGCTCGCGGGCCGTGGCGCGCCGCGACGCGAGCACCTCGACGACGGCGACGCGGCCGGGGCGCTTCATGCCGCGGAATCGCTCGATGAGGAACGACGCCAGCCCCGGAGGGCCGAGCTCGCCGAGCGCTCGAACCGCATCGGCCGCGAGGTCGACGTCGGCCACGAGGCGTCGCAGCAGGCGCTCGAGCCCGCTCGCGCGTGCGTCGACGAGAGCGCGGATGGCGCGGCGGCGCGTCGCCGAGTCGTGGCTCGTGTCGAGCGCGACCGCGCGGACGTCGTCGATGGCGCGACCGTCGCCGAAGACGACCGACACGTCGCGGATGAGCTCGCGCGTCTCGCGATCGCCGCTCTCGGCGAGCCGGGCCGCCACCTCGCTCCACGAAGCTGGCGGCGGGAGCTTGCGCACGCCGCGCAGCGCCGTCGCCATGCCGCGCAGGATCTCGAGCCGTCGCGACTCGTCCCGGTCCCGCCCGAGGGCGCCGACGAGCGAACCGAGCCCGCCGATCCCCGTCACACCTGGCCCGGTCGCGTGGGTGATGCGCCGCGCGATCGATCGCGAGACGAACGGCAACCGTGACCGTCCGAGGAGCGCGATGGCGCGATCGGGACGCGAGGCCACGACCGACTCGACGCCGTACCACACCATGCGCGGGAAGACGGGATCGTCCGCCAGCTCGTGCAGCTCGACCAGCGCGCCGGCGAGCGGCCAGCGGTGCGCCAGCTCGAGTCGCTGCAGCGCCGATGCGAGATACGACAGCACGAGACCGGACGACTCCCGCCGGGCGCGATGCGCGAGCGCACGCGCCACGACTTCCGACGGGGCGCCGTCGTCGACGAGCAACCGCACGGCCCACGCGCGCACGTGCTCGCTGCCGTCGACGAGCCGCTCGAGCAGCCACGCCTCGCCGAGCGCGCCGATCGCGTGAAGCGACCAGAGCGCGCGGAGGCGCTCGGGCACCGACGTCGAACCGGCGAAGAGAGCGCGAAGCGCCCTGGCGGCGGCGCTCGTGTCCCCGCCGCGCACCGCACGCTCCTGAAGGACACGACGCGCGACGCGCGAGAACCAGTGGTTCCGGTGCCGCTGGAGCGCGACCAGCTCGGCGGCGTCCGCGCGCGACAGGTCCGCGAGCGCGCGTCTCTCCGGAGCGCCATGCGTGACCTTGTAGATGCGGCCGGACGTCCGGTGCACGCCGTCGCTCTCGTGGCATTCGCCGATGTCCGACCAGTCGAGCACGAACACACCGCCGTCGGGTCCGCCGGCGAGGTCGATACCGCGAAACCACGGATCGCCGACCGCGAGCAGATCCGCGCGATGTCGCGCCGTGTACGTCGCGCCCGACCGCACGGGCCGGTCGCGGTTGATGCGCCGTCCGTGGAAGTTGAGCGTGAAGATGTCTCCGCGGTACTCGTCGGGCCAGTTGTCGCCGAGGTACACCATCAGCCCCGAGTGCGCGTGTCCCCCGCCGGCGCGGCTCGACGAGTCGCTCAGTCCCTTCGTGCGCTGCGTGCTCCAGTGCTCCGCCGTGTCCCAGTGGTAGTGGTCGGCAGTCTGCCCGATGAGCTCGTAGAGATGCGGATTGAAGTCCTCGCCGTACATGCGCTCGTAGTGCGCGCCCGGGAGCACGTGCCAGAGGTGCCCGATGACCGTGTTGATGAAGAAGAGCTCGCCGTGCTCGTCCCAGTCGGCGCCCCAGGGGTTCGTCGTCCCGTTGCAGACGACCTCGAAGTCGCGGCGAACGGGGTGGAAGCGCCAGATGCCGCAGTTGATCGGAACGCGGCTCTCGCGCGGCGTTCCCGGGCGTCCGACGTGCGACGTCGCGAGGATGCCGTGGCGGCCGTAGAGCCAGCCGTCGGGCCCCCACCGCAAACCGTTGACGAAGTTGTGGCGCACGGCGCGGTCGTCCCAGCCGTCGAGCATCACCTCCGGCGGGCCATCGGGGCGGTCGTCCCCGTCGCGATCGGGGATGAAGAGGAGGTGCGGCGGACAGAGCGCCCAGACCCCGCCGAACCCGAGCTCGACGCTGGTCAGCCGCTGCGCGCCATCCCAGAACACCCGCCGATCGTCGGCCTCTCCATCGCCGTCGGCATCGGCGAAGACGACGATGCGGTCGCGCAACTCGAGGTCGAAGTTGACGCGGCGGTCGGCGTACGTGTAGTTCTCGGCGACCCAGAGTCTCCCGCGCGCGTCGAGGGCGAGCGCGATCGGCTGGCGGACGTCCGGCTCGGCCGCGAAGAGCGTCACCCGGAAGCCATCCGGAGCCCGGACGGTCCCGAGCGCCTCGCGCGGCGAGAGCAGCGGCGTGGTCTCCTCCTGGGAGTTCCCCGGCGCGGGAAAGTCCTCGGCGCCGGCGATGGCGGCTCGGAGGGCGGCGGCGAGAAAAACGGCGGTGAGAGGCAACGCGGGGAGTCTCGGCATGACGATTCGTTTGTACACGGCGAGAGAGTGCCGCGCAAGCACGCAGGATCACGTGCTGCCGCGCGAAATCCACGTTACCCGGACGTTACCTCGCGGTCGCCGTGAACGGGGTAGACTCGAGTGATGGGCAGGATCCACCACCCCTCCGGAGCACGAGCCATGACCAGACGAACCCTCGCCGCCGTCGTCGTTCTTTCCCTCGCCGCCACCCTCTCCCCGCCGCGCGCCTCCGGACAGGACGGTGATCCGGAGGTTGATGTCGGCGCCGAGCACCGGCTCGAGTTGCGCACCGAGAAGGTCGTCGTCTTCAAGGACGGCTTCTGCCTGGTCGTCAAGCGCGGCGCCGCGACCACCGACGAGAACGGCGAGATCCACCTCGAGGACGTCCCCGACTCCGCCGTGCTCGGATCGTTCTGGGCGACGCCGGCGAGCGGCCGCCTGCTGACCACCACGGCGGGCTGGGTCGAGTCCGAGAAGACCATCGAGAGGGAGCTCCCGTGCGCGGACAGGATCGAGGTCCTCGAGGCCAACGTCGGACGCGAGTGCACGGT
Source organism: Planctomycetota bacterium (assembly GCA_041569895.1). Lineage (GTDB taxonomy): Bacteria > Planctomycetota > UBA8108 > UBA8108 > JACQVS01 > JBFFXF01. The sequence continues at coordinate 19,748 of JBFFXF010000004.1, forward strand.
CGAGCTGTCGGACAAATCGATCCACACCGGGGTGATCCGGAGAGTGCTCGTCCGCGAGACGTCCTCGACTCTCGGCGACCCCCTCCGGGCGGCTTTCGGCCTTCCCGTCGTCGTCGCCCACCCGCGCCGCCCGCGTCCCGACCCGCACGCCGCGGCGAGCGCGCCGGTGGTCTCGGGCATCAGCGGGCAGTATTTCGTCCTCGATACCGCCGAGGGCGATCTGCTCCTCTCCGCCTCCGACATCCGCAAGCTCGGCATCCGCGAGATGAAGACGACGATCACCCGCACCGTCACCTCGACCGATCGCGCCAAGCGGATGACGTTCCGGTTCGCGGAGCCCGACGCGCGACGCGAGCTGCTCGTGGTGTACTTCCGGCCCGGAGTCCGCTGGATCCCGACGTACCGCATCGACCTCTCGGGCGGCCGCGCCGGCGACGGGCCGAGGACCGCCGAGATCGATCTCCAGGCCGAGATCATCAACGAGGCCGAAGACCTCATCGACACGCCGATCGACATCGTCGTCGGCGTGCCGAACTTCCGCTTCCGCACCGTCGCCAGTCCGCTGACCCTCGAGCGCGTGCTCCGCAACACGCTCGTCGAGGCGGCGCCGCAGCTCATGGGACAGTTTCGCAACGACTTCTCGAACCTGCTCTACACGCAGCGCGCCGGCGAGCTCCATCGCGCCGGCGCGCAGCCCCCGGCGGCCGAAGCGGGGGCCGGCGTCGAGCTCCCCGAGGAGCTCACGGCCGAGGGCCGGCAGGACCTCTTCGTCTACAACCTGCCGAGGATGACCCTGCGCCGCGGCGAGCGCACGGCGGTGTCGATCTTTCGGGCCACGTCGCCGTACCGCGACGTCTACACGTGGGACCTGCACGTGGTCCGCAACAACATCGCGGTGGCGCCGAGCGGCTCCGGCGTCCAGTCACCGCTGAGCATCTCGCAGAACGAGGTCTGGCGACAGATCGAGCTCACCAACACGACCGACGTCCCGTGGACCACCGGCGCCGCGATGATCATGGACGGACACCAGCCGCTGGCGCAGGAGCTGCTGACCTACACGTCGCCGACGGACGTCTGCCGCGTCCCGGTCACGGTGTCGGTCGACGCGCGCGGCACCTTCGAGGAACGCGAGGTGCGACGCGACCTGCGGGCGATCGAGTGGAACCGCTACCACTACGCCAGGATCCGCCAGGAGGCGATGCTCGGACTCTGCAACCACAAGTCGGAGGCGATCCAGGTCGAGATCACCCTGCGCTTCGGCGGCAAGGCGGACGAGGTGAGCCACGACGGCACGGTGACGCTCGCGCCGTACAGCGCCACGGACTGGGAGAACTACCGCGGCGACCCGGTGGTCAACAACAGCTCACGGGTGCGCTGGACCGTCGACCTCGACCCGGAGGAGGTCTTCGAACCGACGGTTGTGTATGACTATTACACGCGGCACTGAGCGACCCGTCCTCGTTCCCGTTCCCGTTCCCGTGCCCGTGCCCGTGCCCGTGCCCGTGCCCGTGCCCGAAGGCTCTGATTGCCGAGTCCGATGACCGACTCCGACTCCGACTCCGATTCCGATGACCGATTCCGACTCCGAGATCAGAGATCAGAGATCGGAGACCAGAGACGGTTGGATCGCGATCTGCGCAATCTGCGTAATCTGCGCAATCTGCGTTCCCGTCCTCGTCGAACGTCGTCCGCGTGCGGGAACGGGGACGCGTGTTACGGTCCCTCGCTCGGTCCCGTGGTCTCCGGGATGGTCAGCTTCTCCTCGCGCACCGACTTGTTGCCGTTCTCCGCGATGGTCGCGAGGCTGATCTCGCATTCGGCGCCGGACTGGAGGAGGGAGAGGGGCACGGAGACCGATGACGCGTCCGCCTCGAGCTCGATGATGAGCTCGAGGCCCGGGTCGCCCTGCTCGAGCTCGAACTCGTACTCCGCCGCGTCCTCGACCGGCGTCCACTGGACGACCAGGCTCTCGCCATCGATGCCCCACGCGAAGGTCGGTGCCGGGGCGACCTCGTGGTCGAGCTCGGTGAGCAGCGCGAGGAAATCGCCGTCGGTGGTGACGGCCTGGACGAGGTACTTGCCCGTCGGATGGGCCGCGCGGGCGCCCTCGAGGGAAGGCGCGGTCGACTCGAGAGAGACCTCCCGCAGGCCGAACTGCTCTCCGCGCGGGCTGCGGACGTCGACGACCCTTCGATTGAACGGATCGTGAACGGAGAGGCTCTGCAGCGCGTCGCCCGATTCGGCGGAGAGCAGGATCTCCGACTCGCCGTCCGTCTCGTTGACCTCGATGAAAATCGATGCGCTGTCGAGCGGCTCGGGCTCGCTGGACTGCGAGCCGGGCGGGGCGCAGCCGAGCGGCATGGGGTCCGGCCCGTCGCGGAAGAGCCAGTTGAGAAGGTAGATCGCGTCACTGACATCGATCAGCCGATCGCCGTCGACGTCGCCGTTGCCGATCGGCTGATCGTCGATCTCTCCGATGCGCAGCATGATGGCATCGAGATCGAACTCCCCGTCGAGGACGACCGACGTGGACTCGATGAATTCGTCTTCCAGATCCTCCTGCGCGGCGGCCGGACCGACTGCGAGAGCAACGACGAGGGCGATGGTGTGATACCGTGGCTGCTCGGACTTCATGACTGCCTCCCCTGGACTCCGGTTTAATATAAGCCTCGTCCATTCTACCGGCGCGCGCTCGCGGTTCGCTGCCGCATCTCGACGGAAAAATCGTACCCGCCCGAAGATTAAAGCAAGATGAACGCGGGATGAGCGCGGATTAATGCGTTTTTGCGCGACGCGGCGCCGCGAGATCGACAGAATCATGAAGAATCGGCTCGCGCGGCCACGTGGCGCGGCGTGATCGAGACCGCGTCGCGTCCGCCTCCGTCGATGCGGTACGATGGAGTGTCAATCGGGACCAGTCACCACTGTCATCCTCGCCCGAATCGCCGAAGCCGGCGCGCCATTGTACCGGCCGAAGATGAACCCACGATGAGCGCGGCATGAGACGGAACTCATCTCGCCAGATCGTCCGCCACGCGGCAGTATGGTGCATGCTGATCGCTTCCGGCGAGGCGACTTCCGTCCGATGTTTCGTGCAATTGTCCCGTCCGATGGAGTGAGGCCCGATGAGAGTGCTCGTCGTCGAGGACGACAGGGAGCTGGCGGAGATCATCCGTCGCGGGCTCGAGGAGCAGCTCTACACGGTGATGATCGCCAACGACGGCGAGACCGGTCGTCATCTCGCGTTCACCGAGGAGCTCGACCTGATCGTGCTCGATCTGATGCTGCCGAAGGTCAACGGAATCTCGATCTGCACCGAGCTGCGCGCGCGGGGCATGCTCACGCCCGTGATCATGCTCACCGCTCGTGACGGCGTGGACGACCGCATCCTCGGGCTCGACGCGGGAGCCGACGACTACGTGGTCAAGCCGTTCTCGATGGGAGAGCTCTTCGCGCGCATCCGCGCGCTGATGCGGCGCGTCGAGCAGCGGCCGACCTCGACACTGCACGTCGGCGAGCTCACCCTCGATCCGACCGCCGATCACGTGCTGCGCGGGAAGCGCAAGATCGTGCTGACGGCGCGGGAGTTCTCGCTGCTGAAGTACTTCATGCAGAATCCGGGGAAGGTCCTGTCGCGCACGATGATCCTCGAGAACGTCTGGGACGCGAACTACGAGGGCCTGAGCAACGTCGTCGACGTCTACATCAACTCGCTCCGGAACAAGCTCGAGGAGGGCGGTGAGCAACGCGTGATCGCGACCATCCGCGGTCGCGGCTACGTCCTCGAGAACGGCGGTGCCGAGCCATGAAGCTGAGCATCACGACGCGTTTGACGATCACCTCCGCCGTCCTGACGGCGCTCGTCTTCGTGCCCGCGACGATCGCGCTCTACCTCGGGGTGTCGGCCGCCGTCGAGAGCGAGAACGCCCGCAGCACCGAGTCCGTCGCCCGCAACCTCGCTTTCATGGCGATCTCCCAGTGGGACGAGGACCTGATGGTGGAGTACAAAATCGGCCTCTCCCCGCTCGAGACCGTCTCGCTCGCCGTCCCGGACTGGGCGCTCGTGCGCGGCGACGGCTCGATGGTGCGCTCCGCCGGGATCTTCGCGCGAGACGACGTGCGCAAGGCGACCAGCGAGTCCTTCCTCGCCGAGATCGACGGCTCGACGTACCGCGTCGCGTCGGTGCCGCTCTTCTCGAGCGCGCCCGAGCACATCGATTCCCTGCCCGAGCCGGTCCGCGCCGTCATCGAGCGGGAGTCTCCGGATGGCGTCTACATGCGCGCGCGACGCGAGTTCCTCCGATACCGCCGCGACCCGACCCGGGGCGAGCCGGCGCTCGAGGTGGCGCTGATCGAGGACGGCCGCATCGTCGAGCTCACGGTGCTCGTCGACGGGCGGCTGGTCCAGCGGGAGGAGGAGGCCCTCGAGGGCACCGTGCCGCAGGACCTCGCCGAGATGCTGGGCCGCGAGATCGGCCTCGGCGACCCGACGTTCGCCTCGTGGACCGCGAGCAACGGCCAGCTGATCGCGATGATCTCCGGCGAGCGGGAGCACGAGGGCGCATGTCGGGTCGCCGTCAACCGCCTCGGGGAACGCTTCGTTCCGGTTGACGAGAACGACGACGGCGCGCTCCGCGTCGACCCGGCGTCGCGCCTGTGGATTCTCACCGCGACCGACGCCGCGGCGGAGCTCGGCGCGAGGCGCCGCCTGCTGGCGTCTCTGGTCTCGGGAGCGACCATCGCCTGGGCCGCGGTGGTCCTCGTCGGCTGGTACGTGACGCGGCGCGCCCTGTCGCCGGTCAAGCGCATCGTCGAGAGCGTCGAGGCGATCGAGCTCTCCCGACTGGCGCAGCGCCTGCCGGTCGGCGAGGTGCGGGACGAGCTCAGTCGGATCGCGGCGACCATCAATCGGATGCTCGACCGGATCGAGAGCGGGTACCGCCGCGAGCGCCGCTTCACCGGGGACGCGTCGCACGAGCTGCGCGGACCGCTCGCCAAGGTGATCGCGGACATCGATGTCGCGCTCGCGCACGATCGTGACGCGGCGGAATATCACGAGGTGCTGACTCGATGTCGGAGTTACGCCAGGGCGATGCAGCGCCTGATCGAGTCACTCCTGTGGCTGGCACGGCTCGACTCGCGGAGGGCGCAGGTCAGGGTGCGCCCGTTCGAGCTCACCGACCTCGTCACCGAGGTGGTCCGCGTGTTTCCCGAGGACGAGGCGTCCCGCGTGCGGCTCGAGCTCGAGGACGGCGGCTCGGCGGTCAACGTGCTCGGCGATCCGGACCTCATCGGCGTCATGCTGCAGAACCTCCTCCAGAACGCCCTCCGCTACAGCCCCGACGGCGAGCCGGTCGAGATTCGCATCGGACCCGCGGGCGACCGGGCGACGATCTCGGTCCACGACCGCGGGCAGGGCATCCCGGACGACCAGATCCCGCACGTCTTCTCGCGCTTCTACCGCGTCGACCGCTCGCGGTCCCGCGACTCCGGCGGCTTCGGGCTCGGTCTCGCGATTGTCGACGAGATCGCCGGCGCGCACGGCTTTCGCGTCTCCCTCGAGAACGCGGCCAGTGGCGGCTTCACCGCGACGTTCTCGCTGCCGAGCGCGCCTTGATTTTTCTCGCAGAAAAAGCGAGAAAAACCAAGGCGCGCTTTGAACAAGCGAGGCTTTGCTGTACCCGAATGGCTTGCGATGGCAGAAAAAGAGCGCGGCAGATCATTTGCGGTGGAGAGTCAGCGTTCTTCTCGGTAGCAAAGGCCCGAGAAAGGGCCAAGAATCAGCTGGAAGTTTTCCACCGCGAGAAGGACCCAGGCTGATCGCGTGCTTCTCGACGAGCTCGCCGAGACCTCTCGCCGTGTTGCTGGCGCCAGTAGCCGACTCGAGAAGATCGAGCGCCTCGCGGAGTGCCTGCGTCGCCTCGCGCCGGAGGAGATCGAGCCGGGTGTCGCCTTCCTCGCCGGCGAGATCCGGCAGGGGCGCATCGGGATCGGTTACTCGACGCTGCGGGACGCGTCCCCCGGGACGCCGCCGGCGGAGCCCGTACTGCGAATCCGCGACGTCGACGAGACACTCGAGCGCATCGCGGGGACGTCGGGGTCCGGCTCGACTGCCGCCCGCCGCGGCCTGCTCGACGAGCTGCTCACCCGCGCGACGCCTTCCGAGCGCGAGTTCCTCGGGCGGCTGCTGATCGGCGAGCTGCGCCAGGGCGCGCTCGAGGGCGTCATGGTCGAGGCGGTCGCGCGCGCCGCGGGGGTGCCGGCGTCGCGTGTTCGTCGCGCGTTGATGTTCGCGGGCGAGCTTCCCGTCGTCGGGCGCGCCGCGCTCTCGGACGGCGTCGAGGGGCTCTCCCGCTTCGGGCTGCGCCTCCTCAGCCCGGTGCAGCCGATGCTGGCGCAGACCGCCGACGACGTGGACGACGCTCTCGGCCGTCTCGAGCGCGCCGGGCTCGAGTACAAGCTCGACGGCGCGCGCATCCAGGTCCACAAGTCCGGCGACGACGTCCGGGTGTTCACTCGCAAGCTGAACGACGTCACCGCCGCGGTCCCCGAGGTGGCGGAGGCCGTGCGACGCCTCGGCGCGCGTGAGCTCGTCCTCGACGGAGAGGCGATCGCCATGCGTCCCGACGGCACGCCGCACCCGTTCCAGACCACCATGCGCCGATTCGGACGCAAGCTCCGCGTCGACGAGCTCCGCGAGTCCCTGCCGATGAGCGCGTTCTTCTTCGACTGCCTCTGGATCGACGGCGAGCCTCTCGTCGAGCGTCCCGCCCGCGAGCGCTTCGGCGCGCTGTCGGAGGCCGCCGCGCCGGAGCTGGTGATCCCGCGCATCGAGACCGCGGATCCCTCCGAGGCGACGGCGTTCCTGGAACGCTCGCTCGAGAGCGGTCACGAGGGAATCGTGGCCAAGTCGCTCGACGCCGCCTACGAGGCCGGACGGCGCGGGCGCGGCTGGCTCAAGGTGAAGCGATCGTTCACTCTCGACCTCGTCCTCCTGGCCGCGGAATGGGGCAGCGGCCGGCGGCGCGGGTGGCTCAGCAACCTCCACCTCGGCGCTCGCGACCCGACGAGCGGGGGATTCGTCATGCTCGGGAAGACCTTCAAGGGCCTCACCGACGAGATGCTCGCCTGGCAGACGGAGCGACTGCTCGCCCTGGAGACATCGCGCGAGGGTCACGTCGTCCACGTCCGGCCGGAGCTCGTCGCCGAGATCGCCCTCGACGGCGTCCAGGAGAGCCCCCACTACCCGGCCGGTCTCGCGCTCCGCTTCGCGCGCGTCAAGCGGTTCCGTCCCGACAGGAGCCCCGCCGACGCGGACACCATCGACACGGTGCGGGCGCTGCGCGCGTCGTCCGGCGGTTGAAAGGGTCAGCCGTCCACCCCGGTTCCGGAAACCACCAGCGTGGCCCGCCATCAAGGTGGGACACCCGGGCTGTCGATATCGACTAGGCTCTCCGCCTCCACGACAGCGGGAACCCATGGAAACGGCCGGACGAATTCTGATCGCCGACGACGACCCGATCAACCTCTCGTTGCTCTCGGGCCTGCTCGCGGACCATCACATCCTGCAGACGGCATCGTCCGGTAAGGAGGCGATCGAGCTGGCGGCGTCCTGGCGACCGGACCTGATCCTCCTCGACGTGGTGATGCCCGAGATGGACGGCTACGAGTGCTGCCGCGCGATCCGCCGGGATCCGGAGCTGCGCGGGATCAAGGTGATCGTCATCTCATCCAAGGACATGCTCTCGGAGCGCATACGCGGATACGAGTGCGGGGCGGACGATTACGTCACCAAGCCGTTCGAGCCGCTCGAGCTGCAGGCGAAGGTGCGTGTCTTCCTGCGGCTGAAGTCGATGGAGGAGATCGACAGCCTCCGCCGCGACCTCTTCACGCTCCTCGGTCACGAGACACGCACGCCACTGCAGGGGATCATGGGCGCGGCGGAGATCCTGCTCTCCGTCAAGGACCTCGAGGTCGAGGACCGGGAGAAGCTGCTGGGCGCGATCGTCGACTCCACGGCGCAGCTCGAGCGGCTGCTCGAACGCGTCCGGCTCCTGAGCGAGCTCAAGGCCGGGCTGGTGGAGATGGATGAGGAGCGCGTCGACCTCCTCGAGCTCGCACGCAGGGCGGTCGACGACGCGCGAGCAGTGGCGAACGAGGGAGTGACGTTCGAGGTCGGCGGGAGCTCGCTCGTCGAGACGCGCGGCGACCCGAAGCACCTCGCGCTGGTGGTCTCGACTCTGGTCGAGAACGCCGCGCGCCACGGCGACGCCGGCACACCGGTCGACGTCGTCGTCGACGGCTCGAGCGACAAGGCGACGGTCGCGGTGACCAATCGCGGTGCGGGTATCGACCCGGAGTTCCTGCCGAAGGTGTTTCTCGGACTCGCAGTTCCGGACGTGCTGCATCATTCTCGCGGGCTCGCTCTCGGGCTCGCCATCGCGCGAACGGTCGCCGAGCGGCACGGCGGGACGATCGAGGTGCTCTCGGAGCCCGGCGGGGAGACGACGTTCACGCTCCGCCTGCCGGCAGGGGAGACGACGACGGGGCAGTGAAGGATCTCGGGTTTCATGGCGGAGTCGGTGTTGTTCGGCGGTAAGCGCAAGGAGATCGAGAGACCGGCATGTTCGCACCCTTCGAGAAACTGGACCTGAGGGCAAAGGCGGTTCTTCTCGTCCTTTTCCTCGCCATCCTTCCGATGGGTCTGACGGCCGTGGCCATCTTCGTGCACACGACGCAGGTGGTCGACGAGGGTCAGCGCCGCGCTGCCGAGCTCACCGCACGGAGCCTGGCCCGCACCTGCGAACGCCCCCTGAAGGCCGGCGACGGAATCGAGTTGCGCCGGCTCGTCTCGACCTTCGCGGAGGAGGAAAACATCGTCTTCGTTGTCGTCTACGATGCGTCCGGTCATATCGTCTACAGCTTGACGAGAGATGAAGACGTCTGGCAACGCTACCTCGAGCAGGGCCCATCGATCGACGAGGTGTTCATCTCCATCCAGGCGGTCGTGCACCGCAGCGCCGCCGCGAGCCCCCGACCGGAGGGCCGCGCGCCCGCGCCCGGCCGGCGTGACCGGCAGCGCCTCGCGTCCGAGGGGACCATCGTCGTCGCGATGTCGAAGGACGGGTTGCGCGCGGCGCAGTGGCAGACCGTGGTCATCGCCGCCAGCTTTCTGATGATCGCCGCCTGGATCCTGGTGCCGCTCTCCCTCGCCGCGCTGCGCAGGTGGACCGTGCGGCTGTTCGATCTCGTCCGCGCGTCCGAGCGCCTCTCGCGCGGCGACTTCGATCAGAAGATCGAGGATGGACGCAATGACGAGCTCGGCAGGCTCGCGGCCGCGTTCGCCGGGATGCGCGACATCATGAAGCAACGAGACCGCGAGGTGCGTGCCTTCGCGGGAACGCTGCAATCGCAGGTCAAGCGACGCACGCGAGAGCTCGAGGAGGCCAAGAACGCCGCCGAGCAGGCGAGCCGGGCGAAGAGCCAGTTCCTCGCCAACATGAGCCACGAGATCCGCACGCCGATGAACGCGGTCATCACCGTGCTCGATCTGCTCCTCCGCACGCCCGTCGACGGCCGACAGCGGCGCTACGCGACCATCGCGCGGTCGTCGGCGCGGTCGCTGCTGGCGATCATCTCCGACATCCTCGACTTCTCGAAGATCGAGGCGGAGAAGCTCGAGATCGAGGCCATCGACTTCAACGTGGCCGAGCTGATCGATGACCTCGTGGAGTCGTTCTACCACGATGCGCGGTCGAGCGACCTCGAGCTCTTCTGCGTCACCCCGCCGGCCACGACGATGCGCGCGCGCGGCGACCCGTCTCGCATCCGGCAGGTGCTCTCGAATCTGCTGAGCAACGCGATCAAGTTCACCGAGACCGGCACCGTGCGAATCCACGTGCGCACCGAGCCCGCCGACGACGAAAAGACCGTCTTCGAGTTCTCCGTCCACGACACCGGGATCGGGATCCCTCCGGACCGCGTCGACCAGCTCTTCGAGGCGTTCACGCAAGTCGACGCCTCGACGACGAGGGAGTATGGCGGCACCGGGCTCGGCCTGGCGATCTGCCGCCAGCTTGTCACCCACATGGGCGGGACCATCTCCGTCGAGAGCGAGCCGGGCCGCGGGTCGACGTTCCGCGTTCGCCTCCCGCTCGAGAGCGACGCGCCGGCGGACGGCGGGGCGATCCCGACGGGCGTCGAGGGCCGCGTCGTGCTCCTGGTCGATCGCGAGCCGCGACGGGTGGAGGCTCTCCGGGAGCAGCTCGAGGCCTGGGAGCTCGAGGTGATCCCGTGCCAGTCGGGCGAGAAGGCCCGCCCGCTGCTCTCGCGACGAAAGTCGGAAGACGGCAGATCGATCGACCTGGCCGTCGTCGCGGGAGCGCTGTCCGACGGGAGCGGACTCGATCTCGTCCGCACGGTGCACGCTCGCCGCGACGAGAGCGACGGAACGACTGCGCTGCCGATCATCCTGGTGACCGGAATCCACGAGACCATCGACGACGGTGAGCTCGAGAGTCTCGGCGTCGCGGCCCACCTCGTGCGCCCCGTGCGTCGGTCCGAGCTCCTTTACTGTCTCGCCGGGGCGCTCTCGGGAGCGACCGGACTCACGGCGACGCACCAGGACGCCGGCGGCCTCTCCGGCGGGGAGCGGTCCGGAGACGCCCGTCGCGGGGCGATGATCCTGGTCGCGGAGGATAACGAGATCAACCAGCTGGTCGCGTGCGAGATCCTTCACGACGCGGGGCACCGCTGCGACGTGGTGTCGAACGGGGCCGAGGCGATCGAGGCCGTCAAGGCGCGCGAGTACGACGTGGTGCTGATCGACTGCCAGATGCCGGTGATGGGCGGCATCGAGGCGACCCATCGAATCCGCCGGCTCGAGAAGGAGGGCGCCCTCGGCGGACGCAGGCGCCGGCGCGTCCCGATCATCGCGCTGACCGCGAACGCCGTGCGGGAGGAGCGCGAGCGCGGTCTCGAGGCCGGCATGGACCACTACCTGACGAAGCCGATCGATCCGGACCACCTGGCGGCGGTGATCGACGAGTGCATCGCGGACGCGGAGGACGCCACGCCGGCGAGCGACGCCCCGTCGCAGTCCTCGCCCGATCCGCGACCCGGAGCGCCAGGCGAGCCCACCGCGGACGATGGCTTCCCGTTCGACATCGACGAGCTCTTCCGCCGCTGTGCAGGCCGCGAGGACGTGGCGCGCAAGATCCTCGGCATGGTCGAGGGGAACCTCTCCGGCTCGATGGAGCGTCTGGAACAGGGACTCGACTCGAGCTCGCTCGACGAGATCGGCAAGGCGGCGCACGGACTCAAGGGAACCTCGGGAAACCTCGGCCTCCGCACGCTCCACGAGCACGCGAGACGCCTCGAGGAGATCGTGCGCGCAGGCCACATCGAAGAGGCGCGCAGCGTGATCGAGTCGATCGCCCAGGAGGTCAAGCGCTCGGTCGAAGCCGCCGGCGAGGCCGCGGAGAGAGTGGCGGCTTTGCGAGTCGTGTCGTCGTCGTAGTCGGAATCGGAATCGGAATCGGAATCGGAGTCGGACTCGGTCATCGGAATCGGAATCGGTATCGGTCTCCGATCTCGGTCTCCGACTGGAACGGGTCCGTGGGAGGATGACGGTTTGGAGCAACTCGACCAGCTGATCGCGCTGATCGGCGCGCGGGAATGCGCCGACATCGAGCGCCTCGACGCGGCGCATGCCGTCTGGGACATCTCGACGCCCGGCCTCTTTGCCCGGCGACGACCGGAGCGGATCCGGCGGGTCGAGCAGTGCCGACTCGCGATTCTTTACACGCTCCTCCGTGGCGGGTCGCCTGCCTTTATCCGCCACGCCGAATCGCCCGATGGCTTCGAGGTGCCCGGCTCCTGGTCGGCGTCGGGCGAGCGCACGTGGATCGTGCCCGAGGGCTTCTCGGTCGAGGATCGCACCACGGCGGCCTGGCTCGCGCTCGGAGACTGGCTGCTGTCATGCGGGCGATCGGCGTTGACCGTGGAGCGCGACATCTTCCGCCTCGACGCGCCGCAGATCGTCGAGGCGATGAGAGAGGACGGAGTGACCCTGGCGGTCGCGTCCTTCCACGACGACGTCTCGTGGCGCGTGGCGGTGACCAGCGGATGACGCAGACTCAGGTCTCGGGCCTCTGATCTCGGATCTCTGATCTCTGACCTCGGACCTCGGAATCGGTGTCGGTATCGGTATCGGAGTCGGAGTCGGTATCGGAATCGGTATCGGAATCGGTATCGGAGTCGGTACCGGAGTCGGAGTCGGAGTCGGTCTCCGTTCTCGGTCTCGGTCTTCGACTCCGATCGATCGGCCGCGACGTTCACACGACCTCGACGACGAGGGCTTTCGGGCACGGGCACGGGCACGGGCCCGGGTCCGGGTCCGGGTCCGGGAACCGGCGACGGTCCCCCGACCTCAGTGCTTCTCGAGCACCCGCAGCACGATCGGATCCTTCTCCCGGTTCGCGAGCACGTGGTGGCACGTCTCGCAGTCCATCGAGATCGGCTTCTCCTCGGGATCCCTGAGGATGCCGTTGTGGCACCGGAAGCAGCCGGCGGTGTGCTGGGTCGAGTGGCCGATGCGCGAGGGATACGTGTTCCAGCGGATCTTCATGCGTGGATAGACGTAGAGCCGGTGGATCTCCTGGAGCGCGCTCGTCGCGCCCTCGAGCTTCGGCCGCTGACTCTCCCAGTGCCCGGGGTACCGCTCCCGGTACAGCTCCGGAAGCGTGGCGATGCCTCCGTCGGCCTCCTCGCGGGTGGCGTAGTCCGTTGTCAGGACCTCCTCGGCGAGCGCGCGGATCCACGGGATCGATCGGTCGAGCTCGCCGCGAGCCATCCAGTCGTCGAGAGCCTCGTCCGGCGAGAGGAACCGGTGCGCGGGCCGATTGTGGCAGTCGAGACAGTCCATGACGCGGACTCGCGGATCGTTCGCGGCAGGCACGTCGTGCCCCGGGCGGGTCCACACCTGCCGGCTGCCGTCGGCCCGCGTCAACTCCACCCAGACGATCTGCTCGCGCTTCTCGTCGGTCGCGAGGTAGCGCACCGTGTGCCGCTTGCCCGCGTGCCAGTGGATCCCGTGAGCCTCGCGTCCGGCGATCTCACCGCCGCCGAGCCTCATGTTCAGGACGGTGTACGTTCGCGTGTTGAGCTCGTCCTCGGCAAAGCCCTCCCGAACGCGAATGACGTTGCCGTGCTGCTTCGACGGGCTGTGGCAGGCCTCGCAGATCTCGTTCGCGGGACGCAGGTTGTGCAACGGCGTCGGGATCGGACGGGCGTAGCTGTCAAACGCGACGCCGAAGAGTTGCCTGACCCCGCTGAGCTTCGACTTCACGAACGACTCGGCCCCGGATCCGACGTGGCAGGCGACACAGCCGATACCGGAGTGCGGTGACACGAGATGGGTCCTGTGCTCCGGCTCCATGACCGTGTGACAGAGCTGTCCGCAGAACGCGTTCGACTCGACATAGTGGAAGCTCCGGTAGCCGACTATCCCGAATACGACGAGATTGAACATGGAGAGGCCGAAGACGATCTGAATGACGTAGAGGCGGTTGACCTTGCCGAGCGCCGACGCCGTCGCGGCCGTGCCTCCGAGGCGCCTCAACTTCCACAGAATGCCGAGGGGTATCAGAAGCAGCCCGAGGATCGCGAGCGCCGGGAAGAGGACGTAGACGACGATACCGATGTACGGGCTGCTCTCGAAAAGAAAGAGCTCACCAGCGACCAGGATGAGGTCGGCAATGATGGAGGACGTGTTCAGCGCGGCGCCCAGGAGGGCGATCTTGCTGAGTGCGAGGAAGCCGAGAAACGACTTGAGGCGTTGCATTTCAACCGACTTTGCATTTCAACCGACTTTGCATTTCAACCCTGCGTGCCGCGAAACGCGACTTCGGGCGTGGTGGCAGGAGTCTAACGTCGGATCAGCGAGATCGCAACGGCGGCCGCAGGATGCGTATGGTACACTCTTCAGCAGTATGGGTTCCTGGCGAGCGATTCCGTTCCTGCTGGTGGTGATCGTCGTGGTCGTGCCTCCGGCACGACGGTCGCGATTGGTGGCGCAGGCTCGCACGACTGACAGCGCCCCGGAGCGCGGCGCGCGCTCCTCCGACCCGGCGGACAAGACGCGACGAGACTTCAACAACAACTGCCTCGCCGGCGGGTGCCACGGAGGACTCCGGAAGCGCAAGTGGGTGCACGGGCCGGTGGCCCTGGGAGCATGCCACCTCTGTCACACACCCGAGGGCGATCCCGCCGAGCACAAGTTCTCTCTGTCGCGCGACCAGAAGAACCTCTGCTCTTTCTGCCATGCTCCCTCCGCGGCGCAGGAGCACGTGCACGCGCCCTTCGCCAACGCGGAGTGTGGCAAGTGCCACGACCCCCACGGCGGCGACGAGCGCAGCTTCCTGATAGCGAAATCGATCTCCACCTCCTGCGTCGTGTGTCACGAGAAGCACGACCCGGAACGCCCTCACGCGCCTGCGAGCGAGGGCGACTGCCTCGTTTGCCATCGGGCTCACCAGTCACGGCACGAGCACCTCCTCACGCTCCCCTACCGTGACCTCTGCATCGGATGCCACAGGGAGTATGAGGCGGTGGCCGACGGCTTGCCCCGGCCGGGCCTCCACGTTCACGGACCGATCGCCGGCGGCTGCGCGAGCTGTCATCGAGCCCATGCGACGCCTCACCGCGCGCTGCTGGCGAGCGAGCCTCGCGCGCTCTGCATCAGCTGTCACCAGAAGGTCGAGACCGAGACCGCGACGGCGCGCAGCGCCCACGGCGATGCCCTCGGCGACCAGTCCTGCACCGGCTGCCACGCGCCGCATACGAGCCTCTTCGCGCACCTACTCCGGGAGACGTCGCAGAAGCTCTGCTTTCGATGCCACGATCGAGAGATCGAGCTCGCGTCGGGAAGGAGGCTCGAGAACGTCGCGCACGTCGTCCAGACGGCGCGGTTTCTCCACGGCCCCGTCCGCCAGGGCGAGTGCACTCCCTGCCACCGCGCGCACGCGTCCGACCACAGGGCCCTTCTCCGTGGCGACTATCCGGAGTCGATCTACGTCGACTACACCGAGGTTCGCTACGACCTCTGCTTCCAGTGTCACGACCGGCGGATCATCAGCGACGAGCGGACGACGGCCACCGACTTCCGCGACGGAGACCGCAATCTCCACCACGTCCACGTCAACCGCTCGAAGGGCCGCGCGTGCGTCATCTGCCACGAGCCGCACGGCAGCCAGCACCCGAGGCAGATGCGCGAGGGCATCGCGTTCGGTCCCGGCGGGTGGATGCTGCCGATCAAGTTCGCCAAGACGGAGCGCGGAGGATCGTGCGCGACCGGATGCCACCGCGAGCTCCCCTACGACAACACGACGCCGCCCGGCGCGTCGCAAGGCGCGATCCGCGCGGAGCTCCAGCCGGAGCGCGAACGCTGAGGTCTCAGAGCTCGTGACAGCCGAAGCAAAGACCACTCTCACGATTCGACATCACGAGCAACCCCGCCTCTCGGGAGTAGAGGTCGTGGCACGACAGACATCCGAGCCGCCCCTCGCCGTCGAGCACGATGCGCGGATCGACACTCTCCCGTGGCACGAGCCACGTGTCCCCCGTGCGCTCGCTCGTCACGGGCTGCGGCACGCCGACGGGGTGTGACGTGAGGTCAGCGCCGGGCACGGGGCGCTCGAGGCCGAGCGATTCGGCCGCGACGCCGATCGTCCCGTCGTGACAGCCGAGACAAATCCGGGAGGCGCCGTCAATGACGGACGCGTCGCTTCCGCCGGACGCCACCAGGGCCGCTCGCGGGTGCGCTATCGGAAACACCCGTCCGTGGGCGATCGCCCGGCCGCCCCGTTCACGCGGGCGGTGACATCGCTCACAGAACTGCCGGGCGACCGCGTTTCCGCGAAGGAACGACCGGCTGGTCGAAGTGTCGTCGCTTGCGAGCGCGTGACGGCCACAGTCGACGTGGCAGGTCAGGCACGTCATCCGTCCGTTCCCGTCGAGCGGCCAGCCGTCGCCGAGGGCCACGCGACGCGGGCGCACGTCCACGGGGTGCCCTCCGGCGACCGCCCCATCATGGCACGCCACACACTCTCCCGTGTCGTGCGACTCGTCCGCCGGAGAAAGGGCGTGAGCCGGGCGGGGCGATGAGGCCGGAACGAGGACCGTCAGTGCGATGGCACACAGCGAGAGTGCCGCGAGGCCTCCGGCCCGTCTGCAACGACGGAGCATGACGCACGCTCTCGAAGGAGATGGCCCTCTCCGAAAGGCTACCTCCGAAGAATACCACGGGGAAGAGACTCGGGCCGATGAGCTTCACCTCGGCGGCACGGGGGGGTGTCCGGCCGGTAACTCCCGCTCTCCCCCCGGCAACCCGTGCCCGCCGTGCGGCGCGCCGTCGATGAGCCGCGCGACGATCGCCTCGCCGCGGTCGACGTGGATCTCCTGCGGCACGCCGAGGGGCACCCAGCGCTCCCCGGCGCGACCGCCCGCCTCCCACGTCACCAGCACGGCAGGGCGACCGCCCGGCCCGGTCTCGACGCGCTGCACCACCTGCGCGTTCTCGAGCCGCGTCGCGAACATCAGCTCGAGGTCGCCGATGCGGACGCTCTCGCGAAGCGGAGCGTCGACGCGGTGGAACTCGCCCGAGACGCTGGCGAAGACCGCAAACGTGCCGCCGGAAGAATCGACGACGGTCACGTCGGCCCGCCCTCCGCGCGACGCCGCTGCCGGATCGATGAATCGGAGTCGGGCGACGGCGTCCTCGGCCTCGCGCGAGAACTCCGGCAGGAGCGCGAAGAGCCATGCGGTTCGCGGGCCGCCCGGGCCGCTGACGCGCACCTCGAGCGCCGGATTCGGCCTCCCGCCGGGATCGTCGAAGGGACGGCCGCTGCCGAGATCCATCGAGAAGCTCTTGAAGGAGCGCACCACCTCGAGCGTGTACCCGGGACGCGACGTCGCGAGCGGCACGCCGACGCGCACCGGGATGATGTCGCGACGTCCGCCGCTGCGGTGCTCGACGAGGATTTTCGGTCCGGGCCGATAGACCGCGCGGAGCGTGCCCTCGAGATCGAGGAACTCGAGCGGCGACACCGCCGGGACGAGCTCGACGTACGCGACGGGCGAGATCGAGCGGCCGAGCACCGGACTGCCGGGCACGAGCCACGCTGCCGACCGCTGCCCGCCGCGCTGCACGAGGAGGTGCGTCGCCGGAAAACCCGGTTGCCGAAACGTCGCCTTCTCGATCGACTCGCGGAGCAGGATCCGCGCCGCGAAACGCTCTGCCGTCAGACGAGCGCCGCCGATCTCCACCGCTCGCCCGAGCTCGACGGCGTCGCGACCGGGCTCGACCGCGATCTCGATCGCCTCCGACGCCGCGCCGCGATCGAGCTGCAGCACGAAGCGACGCGGCCCGGGCGTCGAAGTCTGCGGCGTAGCCTCCGGAGTTTGCGGCGCTGTGTGCGGCGACGGGTGCGGCGGTGTGCGCTGTGCTCGCGACGTCTCCGGCGCCGGCGGCGGACTGGCATCCTCCGGCCTCTCGACGGTGGGCGTCTCGACGCCGGTCCCCGGCGCCGCTCGCGGCACGGCGGTGGTCTCGACGGGAGACTCGACCGCCTCGGGAACGGTTGGCGGCACGACCGACGCGCCGCGAGGCGTTCCACCCGCGCAGCCGCCGAGGATCGTCACCAGCAGCCCGCAGAGCAACCGCCGCGAGACGCCCACGACCCCGGCGCTCGATGGCCGTGGATCAGTAGGAGGAACGGTCATGGTCCTCTCCGTGGCACACCAGCGAGCACTCACCTCGAAACGTGCCGAGGTCGTTGAACTCGAGCCGGCCGTCGGCTCGTGGAAACACCACCGCGCGGTCGAAGTTGATCAGGTGGCTGTTGCGCGCCACCGAGCCCTGCGCGGAGCTGATGCCGTGGGCATCGTGGCAGACCGAGCACGGCGTGCGCTCGTCGACGATGTGCTCGCGGTGGTGCCGGAAGCTCTCGTCGCGCAGGATCGACTCGCGCCAGTGGCAACTGTAGCAGAGCGCGTACGTCTCGGGCGACTCGACGGCGAAGTCGACGGTGTCGTAGCGACGCGCGAGCAGCGGCTCGTGGATCGAACCGTGCGGTCCCGCAGGGCCGCTGCCGCCGATGCGGCGCGAGTCGTTCGAGTCGTGGCAGTCCCCGCACTCGATGACGCTCGCGGTGGTCAGCGGCGGCTTCAGGCTGGGAACGAGACGGTTCACTCCAGGCGTGCCGACCGGGTGAAACGACGGATTGGTCGGCTGGAACTGGAGGCGCGTGTTTGGCTGCACGATGACGCGACTGACGGTGGCGCGCAGCTGCACCGGCGAGTCCCCGTGGCAGCGGAGGCAGAGCTCGTGCTGATACTCCACGTCGGGAGTCGGCGCCCCGTTGAGCTTCACACCGGGGACGCGGGCGAGGCTCGCGGGCGCGGTGCCGGAGCGTCCCTCACGCGAGCCGGCGGCGTGCGAGTCGTGACAGTCCGCGCAGGAGACGCGGGAGCCCTCGATGAACGGGCCGGACGCGATCGGCGACGCGCCCTCGAGCACGATGCCGTGGCCGGAGATCTTGCGGACATCGCGTCGAAGGTCGGTGGTCGCCGCCGTCCCGTCGTGACAGACGAGGCACGTCGCGGAGATGTTCGCGGCGTCGAGCAGCCACGCCTGGCCGGCCGCGCCGTGCGTGCCGTGGCACCCGTTACAGGCGACCTGCGAGAGCGGGGCGGGTTGCACGCCGAGTCGCTCCGCCACGTCCGCCGGCAGGACGCGACCGCTCACGGCATGGGCCGACGACGGCCACGACGTCGGCCGGTGACACGACGTGCAGAGGCGGCCCTCCTCGTTCGATCGCAGCAGGAAGTCGCCGTAGGTGTTGTCGTGCGGCTCGTGGCAGGAGGTGCACTGGAGCTCGGCGTTCGCATCGAGCTTCACCGGCGGCAGGATGGCCGCGGGATCCACGAGCTCGCTGGCGCCGGTCCCGAACGACGACGAGTAGGGAAAGCTGATCGGGTGATCGTCGGAGAGGTCGGTGCCGAGGTTCGAGGGCCCGGGCGGCATGCGATCCGCGCCGGCGATGCTGATCGGCGCGGCACGGCTGAGGACGTCGCCGAGCGCGATGGTCCCGTCGTGACACGAGAGGCACAGCTTCGAGGACCCGGTCGGCTGCCCCACCCTGGCGCGGAGAGACGAGCTCTCGTAAATCCGGTACGGCCCGGCCGAGAGGCTGCGGTTCCACAGCGGCGCCACGCCGCTCGACCCGTGCGGCGTGTGACAGAAGACGCAGACTTCCGTCTCGCTCACTGCGCGCACCGAGCCCGGTCCTCCGGCGGAGAGGTTGTGGACGGTGTTCTTGACGCGCTGAACGGCCTGCGCGGCCGCGGGGACGGTCACCGCGAGCAGCGGCAGCGCGAGCGCGAGGGCGAGTCGGTCGATCCGTCGTCTCACGGTGCGTCCTCCTGGCGCTTCTCCTCCCCCTCACCGATGTATCGGAGGACCTGCACCCTGCGATTGAACGAGTCCGCGATCCAGACGCGGTCCTCGCCGTCGACGAAGACCCCCACGGGCAGCCAGAACTCGCCCGGACCGGTTCCCTCGCCGCCGATCGCCATCAGCAGCCGGCCGCCCGGATCGAAGACCTGGACGTTCTCGAAGTGCGAGTCGACGACGAAGACGCGGCCACGCCGGTCGCAGGCGATCCCCTTCGGCTGGGAGAAATCGCCGGGCGCGTCGCCGCGCGTCCCCCAGGCGCCGAGGACGCGACCGTCGGGCGCGAGGAGCTGGATGCGCGCGTTGAGGGAATCGCTGACGAGCACTCGACCCTGCGCGTCGCACGCCACGTACGTCGGGTAGTTGAACTGTCCGGGCCCGGCGCCACGACCGCCGAACGTGCCCCGCAACGTGCCGTCAGGCGCGAAGACCTTGACGTCGTGGGCCTTGACGTCGACGACGTAGATGCGTCCATCCGCGCCGACCGCGACGCCGACCGGGCTCGACAGCTCTCCCGCGCCGTACACGCGTCCGGGAACCCCGAGCGGCGACAGGGCGGTCACCGTGCCGAGCGCGCGGTCCGAGACGAGGAGGACCTGCTCCGCGTCCGACCAGGCGAGCCCGATCGGCCTCGTGAACACCCGGCCGCCGCCGGCATCGCCGAGGGCGTCGTAGCTGCGCGTCTCGAGGTCGAGGCGATGCACGACCGACGACTCCGGGTCGGCGACCCAGAGGACGTTCCCCGGCGTGAGCGCCACGCCGTGCGCGCTCGCGAACGATGCCGGCGGCTCCGCGCCGGCGATCCAGCTCGTCATGGAAGCCCAGAAGGAGCGCGGCTGACGCAGGTCCTCCTGGCCGTCGATCTCGCCGACCCACCTGAAGCGTGGCGGATCGGGCGGCGACGGCCAGACGATCGGCGGATCCGGGGGAACGAAGATCGGCTGCAGCGACCCGCACCCGCCGGCAATGAGCGCCAGCAGCGCGAGGGCGCGGCCCGGGCGACGCCGGGCCCGCCTTCCGTCCACGACCGACGCGATCACGGTTCTCTTCATCTCTCGTGCAACGTCTTCAGGGTTCTCGTCCGGACTCATTGCCGCAGGAAGCGCTCGACGGCGGCCGACAGGGGCCTCACCGGGGAGCCGAACTCGCGCACGACGCGAATCCCCACCTCGTCGCCCCGGAAGTCGCTGGTCACGCCGCGCGTCTCGCGATGGACGGCGCGCAGCGAGAAGCGGAACTGCCGCCAGCGATACTCCAGACCGCTGCTGATCGAGAACCCGAAGCTCGACCCGACGAGGCTATCATCGTCGTACCTCACGGCCGCATCCACGTAAAAGCTCGAGTCCGCGCCGAGCACAGAGCGCCACCGCGCGGTCCCCTGCGTCGCCGCGACGTCACGACGCGGCTGGTCAAAAAAGATCCACGACTGCGTAGCACTGCCCGTCAGCGAATGGCGCCCCTCGAGCGTCGTCGTCGCCTGGCCGTTGATCCGCACGGCCTCGAACGGCAGGACGGTCGACTCGCGGTCCTCGAACTCGGCGCCGAGCAGGAACCAGTCGCCGCGCCACTCGATGCCGCCGATCACCGCCTTCTCCCGGATCGGCTCGATGCCGCCCGGGCCCTCGAGATCGGAGATGTTCTGGTCCTGGTGCGCGAAGGCGACGTACGGGGTGATGCCGTTCTCGAACTCGTGCTCCGCTCGCACGCGCTGGTTGAGGGTGTCGAGCGTGAAGTCGCTGCCGCTCCGGAAGGTGTAATCGACCAGCACGGAGCCCCCGATCGGGATGGCGCCGCTGAACACCCGCGTGATGGTCGTGAAGCTCGAGTTGTCCTGGGTCAACGTGTAGTCGATGCCGCGCTGGTAGAAGACCGTCCCGGTGGTGTCGGTGACGACGATGCTCGACAGGTCGATGAACGGCCGGAACAGGCGGACCTCCTCCGGGGGCACGCCCGGAAACGTGTGCGGCTCGTCGATGGCCCCGCCCTGGTCGTTCTCCGAGACCCGCCGCTCGACGAACCCGTTGTAGTTCATGCGGAAGACGCCGACGCCGGTCTTCTTGCGATAGTCGAGACCGAGCGTGGCGCCGTAGTTCTCGGTGGTGCTGACGTCGTCGGTCTCCGAGATGCCGCCCTGGAAGCGAACGGAGGAGCTCAGGCTCTCGTAGAGCTGGTGCCGGAGGCCGGCGTCGGCGGTGATCTGCTCGAGCTTGAGGATATTGGTGTCGTTGCGCTCGAGCGTCACGTTGGCATCGGCCTGCAGGGTGTCGGTGAGGCGCGAGCCGAGGCTCTCGGTCCAGCGCAGGAGCTCCTGGTCGAGCGAGCCGTCCTGCGACACCGCCTCGAAGCGCGATCGCAGGTCGTGCCGTCTCTCCTCGTCGAAGTAGAGGACGTGCGACGCGAGGAAATTGTGCGACTCGAAACTGTTCTCCGACTCCCGCTGGTCGACGTCGACGAACTGGTAACTGCCGGTGACGGTCTGATAGTCCGAGAGGCGGTAATCGCCCGAGACGCCCAGGGTGTTCTCGGTGATGTCGACGAAGGGATCTTCCTGCGTCGCGAAGACGGTCTGCTCGAACTCGCGCCGCTCCGCCAGGAACTGCACTCCCCAGTCCCTCGACCGGACGTCCTGCGTCGCGCCGATGGTCGTCGTCGTGCTCTCGAGCTTCGAGAAGAAGACGCGCGGCTGGAAGTCCTCGATGCGGCTGAAGTAGAAGCGGGCCGGGTGCATGCGCGTCGGGAACAGGCTGATGTCCGCGAACCCCTCGTAGAGCTCGCCGGTGTCGAAGTCCGAGCCCTGCGCGTCCTCCGCCCAGTCCTGGGATGGGCCGAAGATCCCGGCGAGCTCGTAGCGCAGGAAGCCAGGGGTGTACACGGAGCCGCTGGCGCCGACGCCGATCCGTTCCTGAAGTATGTGCTCGGTGCGCTCGATGTCGCTCTCCGACTGCTCCTCGTCCGTGAACAGATAGCCGAGACCCACGAAGGCCTGGACCGCGTCGACCTTCACCCCGCCGCGATCGTCCGGACGCGTCCCGATCTCCCGCGCGCCAGCGGGCAGCGCGCCCCGATCACGACCGGCGCAACCGATCGCCACGAGGCACACGAGCAGAACCGGGAGCCCTGCGCGGCATCTCGGGTCACGGCTCGCCACCGGAAGACGCTCCGTCGGCGGCGGCGTCCGCCGGAGCGGACTGTGGGGCTCGTTCCCGAATGAAGAATGGCTGGTTCCCGCCGTGCGGGTCATGGCACGGGAGGCACGTCGGGGCCGCCGCGTCGAGACCGCGGTGCGTCCCCGACGCGAGCACCGCCTCGCGCTGGTGGCAGTCGAGGCAGAGGTCCGGGTCCGCGGCGACGAGGAGCCCCCGGTGCAGCGATTCGTGCGGGTCGTGGCAGACGAGACACTCGCCGAGAGCCACGGGACCGTGCAGGAGGCGGGCGCCCGCGAGCTCGTCCCGGAACGCGACGTGCTCGTGGCAGCTGAAGCACTGGCCCCTGCGATCGAAGTCCTCGCCGAGGAAGAAGGACCGGTCGCGTGGATGGCACGTCGTGCAGGGAGAGCTCCGGTACGGCTCGTGGAGAATCATCCTCGGACGCGCGACCACGCGACGCGCGTCGTCCGTGATGAACTGCGGGCTCACCTCGGCCTCGGCGCTCGCGGTGTCGCCTCCGGGAGGCGGAACGCCGTCGAGGAAGAACGTCAGCAGCTGGTGGCGCGCCGTCGGCGAGCAACCCGCGAGCACGAGCGCGGAAACGAGACAGAGCATCCGCGCGAACTCGAGCGTCGGTCGGCTGGATCGTCCGGCAGCAGCGGAGGTGATGTTGGCTTCCTCCCCGTATCGGAGCTCAGCGCGTCTGCGGGCGGGTGCCGGCTCTCGCCTCCGGGGCGGCGTTGACAACCTCGGGCGACACGTCGGGCGGGTACGTCGGCAACGTCCACAGGACGTCGCGTTCGGGCCCGTCGATGGTCGCCACCGGCTCCGCGGTCGCGTAGTCGACACCGCGCCGCCGTCCGTAGGCGTAGACTGCGACGCGGTGCTGCGGACTGAGCTGGTTGGCGACCAGGACGAGGTACTCCGGATCGAACTCCGGGTGGTAGAGGTCCCGGAACCGGTCGACGTTCTCGTAGTCGATCCAGATCCCCGCCGGCAGGTCCATGGCGCCGTGCGGCGCCCGCGGTCCGCCGAAGGCGAACAGGGGCATGCCGGCGTTGTCAAACACCTGCACCGCCTGGAACGCGGCATCGACGACGTAGATGAGCCCGTCGCGGTCAACGGCGACACCCTTCATGTGAGCGAAGTCCCCCGCCCGGTCGCCCTGGCGTCCGAAAGCCGCCAGCACGTTCCCCGCCGCGTCCAATCGTACCACGCGGTGGTTCATGAAGTCGGAGACGTAGAGCATTCCAGCGCGATCGATCGCCAGGAAGCTCGCGAAGGAGAAGCCATCGCGTCCCGATCCATGCCGGCCGATGCGCCGGAGCGGCTGGCCGGTGGCGCGGTCGAGGACGAGGATCTGGTCGCGCCGGATCTCGTCCCAGTCGACGCCGCCCGGACGCGTCTCGATCCTGTCCTTCTGGACGTCGAGCACGTAGACCTCCCGCGGCCCCGCCACGCACGCCACCGGCACGAACGATTTGCCGTCACCGTAGACGCGCACGAAGTCGTCGTCCGGTCCGTAGACGACCACCTGACGGCGCTCGAGATCCGACACGAACTTGAAGCCGTCCGGATCGACGAAGACGTTGATCGGCTTCTTGAGCGCCCCCGGACCCGGCGCCTTGCCGAGGATGAAGAACCGACGGCCGTCGAGGTCGAAGACGTTGAGGCCCTGCATGCCGAACGAGTCGGTGACGTAGATCCGGCCCTTCCATGTCGCGATGCTGAAGGCCTTGCGGATCTCGTAGCTCGGTGCTGGCTTCTGGCCGGCGAGGTAGTCGAGGAACTTGCTGCGCTCCTGGAAGTCCGGCGAGCCGTTGAAGCTGCGCACGAACTGGATGCGCGGCGGGTCGGGCGACTCCGGGAAGAGGAAGAGGTCGGTGACCGGCTCCGGACGAGACGGCCCCCCCGCGCACCCGGCGAGGAGCGCGGTGGCGAGAACCACGATCCAGCACGGGCCGCAGTGCGTCGCCCGGGACGGGGAGCGCGTGGTCGTCGTCCGAGCGCGCGACCGGACTCCCCCGATCGCGGCGCCACGCTGGCGCGAGCGCGGTCTCGGGGGAGCCCCGACGCGGCGGCGCGCTATCCGGGAGTCCGGTGGCACGTCATGCACAGCGCGCTGCCGGTGTTGTCGACGCGGAGGAACATCCCGTAGGGCGCGCGGGAGCCGTGCGCGAAGTGGCAGCTCGAGCACTGCACCTTGCCGTCCTCGAGGTGCGCCGACTGGCCCGCCGGCGTCTCCTCGGGATCGACGATGTTCCCCTCGGCGTCCGGTTGATTGTACCTGAACGTGCTCGTCGGATAGTCGACACCGATCGGGTGACTCGTCGTCAGGTCGGTGCCGAGGTTGTCGCGTCCGTCGATGAACACCGATCCCGTGGCGCCGCCGTAGCTGTCGAGCGCCACCGTGCCGTCGTGGCACGACAGGCAGAGACGCGAGCTGCTGCTCATGACGCTCGCGGCGTCGGCGCCGTCATGCAGCGTCCACGTCGCGGTCGACAGCGTGTGGTTCCAGAGGTAGCCGACTTCCGTGCTCGCGTTGTGCGGCGTGTGGCAGGGCCGACAGACCTCGGCGTTCGGCACCGAGATGCCCATCTTGCCGTGGAGGTTGTGCGGCGTGTCCTTGACGCGGCTCTGGCCGCTCATCGGCAGGATGAGCGCGACCACGGCGACGGGAAGGAGGATCTTGAGGAGCTTCATGTGCATCCCTCCGTTGTTTGTTCTGGTCACGACCACCGGGGGTGGTAATGCAAAAACGGCGCCGTACTGCAAAGAACTCGGAACGGCGTTTGTAAGACCTGGAGACGTCCCTGCAACGAGGCGCGGCGTCAGCGGACTGGCAGCCATGGAAACGTAGAACAATGCTACTTTCCCGGGACTTCAACGATAGCAGGCAGGCTTCGTCGGCTCAAGCGTCCAGCCCCGCCTCGACACGGGACGCGGCGGCCGGCGCGCGTTCCGGGGAGCTCGAGATGCGAAAAAACTCGCGTTTTCGGTGTGGTTTTTCGCGACGCCGACGGTTTGAGCGTCAGCGCCCCCGACTGTCCGCTGTACAATGTCGGGTGCACTGTCGGGTGATCTCTGGCGGCCCATGCAGAGGCCCGCGTAACCACAGGTACTGATTCTGCCCGTCGAGGCGCCATGAAACAGCAGATCCTTCGCGAGCTGGACGAGGACGGACTCCTGGTCGGACACACGATCCAGGACGCGTTGCTCGCCAACGACCGGGCCAAATACCTGCTCACGCTGCTCCAACTCGCCTTCGAGCAGGCGCACAACCCCCAGTCGAGACCGGACACGCTCGCGCGGGAGCGACGCCTCGTCGACATCGACGAGAACGCGCTCGACCGGGTCATCCCCTCGGCGCGAAGGGGTGCGCACGGCGGGGTGTCGATCGAGGGCGTCGAGTGCGTCACGTCGCGGCTCGAGGAGTCGTGCCGCACGATGCTCCAGCCGATCCGCGCCGCCGGAGCCGAGGAGGCCGCGGAGCTCGAGACGCGGCTCGAGCGACTCGTCACGGACGCCCTGCCGAATGGAACGGGCGAGGTCTCCGACGAGTGGCTGGACCACCTGACGCGCGGCATTCGCGGGCGCGGCGACAGCGTCCATCTTTTTGTCATGGACGCGCACCGCGTCATCAACCGAATCCAGCGCGATCTCTCCCACTCTCGGGTCGACGGCGTCGTCGCACTCGGCCTCGAGGAGGACGACCGCGAGCTCGTCCGCGCCTTCGTCGGCGGCGTGCGGCGGACGTCGGCGCTGCGTCTCGACCATCCGGGCCTCGACACCACCGCCGGGCGCTACGGCGGCAGGCTCGTCATCCAGAACGACGTGGGTGTCACCGACAGTCACGTGATCGTGCTGTCGGTGACGGAGGGCGAGATCGAGATCACCTACACGGACATCCACGGCAGGCGGCTCGCCTTCTTCCGCCGGCTGCTGGGGGAGCTCGATCCGCAATGGAAGGAGATCCACACGCGCTCCTCGACAGCGCTCGAGGAGGGAGAGCAGTACTTCGTCCTCACCGGCACCATCCGCGCCGAGACGCCCGAACAGCAGCGAGTCGCGCTCGACCTGGTCGGATCGCGACTCGTGTTCCTGATCGACTGGAACAAGGCGCGCAAACGGCTGAGGACCCTGCTCGGGAACAAGTCCGCCTCGCGCGTGCTGGAGGAAGCCGCGCGCGCGGAGGTCGGTCACATGGCGTTTCTGAAGCTCGGCGGCGAGGAGCTCGTCTATCAGGCGCTCGACGTCGTCGGCACCGACTACCTGCGCTACGGCGAGCCGTTCCAGTCCGCGGTCGGCTCGGCAGCGGCGGAGGAATGTTTCACCGAGGTGCTGCGGACGTGCCACGAGGGCATCGACAGGGGCGACTCGCTCCAGGTCATCCGGGACCGCGTGGTGACGCATCTCTCGCGTGCGCTCAGGTCGCGGATCCCCGGTGGGCTCGCGGCCTGCCGGCGTCAGGCCGGATTCGTCGTCGAGGCCGCGCTGACGCTCCAGCACGTCATGCGCTTCATGCGAGCGAGGCGCGATCACGCCGAGTTCGTGACGCGCTCGCACCGGCGCATCGCGGCGTGGGAAAACGAGGCCGACGACCTCCTCAACCGGCTGCGCCGGCGCGAGAGCCGCCGCCCGAGCGGCATGCCGCTCCGGGAGCTCTCGGGCGCCATCGACGACGCGCTCGACGCCATCGATCGCGCGGCGTTCTTCCTGACTCGTGTCGCCGTCCATGACTCCGACAAGACCGTGCTCGCATCCCTCGAGGAGCTCGCCGGGATCCTCGTCCGCGCCGCACAGGAGTTCTACAAGGCGATCGCGGCGACCAGCGAGACGTCGGCGGGGCGATCCGGGGACGACCTCGCGGAGTTCTTCGAGAGCGTCGGGCGGCTCGACGCGCTCACCAAGACGAAGGACGGTCAGGAGCGCGAGTTCCTCGAGCAGGTCTTCGAGTCGCAGCAGCCACCCGGATGCAGTCAACGGCTGCGGGAAATCGGCGCGCAGATCTGCGAGGCCGTCGACAGCCTCGCCCGCGCCGGGTTCGTCGTCTACGACTCGATCTTCGGTTCCGGTCGGACCGTCAACTGAGAGGACACAGCAACGTGATCGCGAAGGCTGGCAAGGGCTCGCTCACGGTCGTTCGCTTCGACGAGGAGCACTGCAGGGCGGTGGAGCCGGACCGGACCCTGCTCGGCTCGAAGGGCGCCAACCTGGTGGAGCTCTGCAGGCTCGGGCTGCCCGTCCCGCCGGGCTTCATCCTCGGCACCGATTGCGCGCGCAAGTACCACGAGAAGGGACGCCTGACCCGCAAGCTGATCGAGGCCGTGCACGAGGCGCTCGAGTGGCTCCAGGAGACCGCCGGCCGTCGTTTCGGCAGCCGCCGGCGTCCGTTGCTGCTGGCGGTGCGCAGCGGCGCGCCGGACTC
Organism: Planctomycetota bacterium; assembly: GCA_041569895.1. Classification (GTDB taxonomy): domain Bacteria; phylum Planctomycetota; class UBA8108; order UBA8108; family JACQVS01; genus JBFFXF01. The sequence continues at coordinate 47,835 of JBFFXF010000004.1, forward strand.
GATGCCGGGCATGATGGACACGATTCTGAACATCGGTCTCAACGACGACACCGTCGAGGGGCTCGAGCGATCGTCCGGCAATCCGCGCTTCGCGTGGGACAGCTACCGGCGGCTGATCACGATGTACGGCGACACGGTCCTCGGCGTGCCGCGGTCCGAGGCGGAGCAGATCCTCCAGCGCGCGCGCGACGAGCACGAGGTCGAGTTCGACTGGGAGCTCGATGCACGGGCGCTGGCGGACGTCGTCAAGAGGCTGCGGAACCATGTCGCCCGGCGGAGCGAGGTCGTGTTTCCCCAGGATCCGGAGGCCCAGCTCTTCACCGCGATCGAGGCGGTCTTCTCCTCGTGGAACTCGGACCGCTCCCGCGTCTACCGCGAGATGCACGACCTCGAGGACACCGGCACCGCGGTCACCGTCCAGGCGATGGTCTTCGGAAACAGCGGCGGAAACTCCGGCTCGGGCGTCGCGTTCTCGCGCGACCCGTCGACCGGCGAGAACAGCTTCTACTCGGAGTTCATCTACAACGCCCAGGGCGAGGATGTCGTCTCGGGCGCGCGCAGCCCGGACGCCGGTGACTCCCTGCAGGCCAACGACGCCGATCTCTACCGGCAACTGCGCTCGATCGCGTCGCAGCTCGAGCAGCAGTTCCGCGACATGCAGGACATCGAGTTCACCGTCGAGGATGGCAGGCTCTTCATCCTGCAGGCGCGAAACGCCAAGCGCTCGCCGCTCGCCTCGCTCCGCACGGCGGTCGACATGGCGGAGGAGGGCGTGATCTCGAGGCGCGACGCGGTGGCGCGCGTGAGGGACATCCCGATGAGGCAGCTGCGCGTGCGCCGGCTCGCCCCGCCTCCGGGCGTGTGTCCGATCGCGCGCGGCACCGTCGCGTCGGTCGGAGTCGCCGTCGGCCACCTGGCGCTCGACCCGACGAGGGCGATCGAGATGAAGCGCCAGGGCAAGCGCCCGATCCTGGTCCGCGAGGAGACCCGCGCCGAGGACCTCGCGGGCATGGAAGCCAGCGTCGGCTTGCTGACCGCGCGCGGCGGACGCACGTCGCACGCCGCGGTGGTGGCGCGACAGCTCGGCCTCTGCTGCGTCGTCGGCTGCCAGGGCCTCGAGTTCCTCGACGGCGACCGCATCCGGCTCGGCGACACGGTCCTCGAGGCGGGCCAGCCGATCTCGCTCGATGGCGGCACCGGCCGTGTCTACGCGCTCGAGCTGCCGGTGACATCACCCGTCGAATGCGCCGAGATCGAACGCATCGGCGAATGGTCCCGAGAGCTGGGTCTGGACCCACCGTTCTCGGACTCCTGACGGCGACGGGGACGGGAACACAGATTACGCAGATTACGCAGAAACAAGATCTGGCTCGGTCTCGGACATCGGACCCCTGATCTCGGACTTCTGATCTCGGTATCGGACATCGGTATCGGGGTCGGTGTCGGTGTCGGAGTCGGAGTCGGTCATCGGAGTCCGCATCGGAATCGGAATCGGAGTCGGTGTCGGAATCGGTGTGGGTCTCGGACTCCCCAGGGCCCGGCCCCGACGTCGTGCGCTCGATCCACGACGAGGGCTTTCGGGCACGGGCACGGGACCGGGACCGGGACCGAAAAAAAGGTCACCCCGAGTCCCGCTCGCTCCACGCCACCACCGCGCGCGCCAGGACCTTGGCGCCGATCGCCATGGCGCGCTCGTCGATGTCGAAGAGCGGCGAGTGGAGCGGCGCGCTCTTCTCCGTCGAGACGCAGCCGAGTCGGAACATGCAGCCGGGGACCCGTTGCAGGTAGCAGGCGAAGTCCTCGCCGCCCATGCTCGGACGTCCGATGTCGGTGACGTTCTCCGGGCCGAGCAGCGCCGCGCCGGTGCGGCGGATCAGATCGGTGAGCGCGATGTCGTTGAGCACCGAGGGTGGGCCGTCGAAGAAGTCGACGCTGATGTTCGTGCCCGACGTCACCGCGAGCCCCTTGGCGAGCTGGCGGATGTGATCCTGAGTGCGGTCGCGGATGGTGTCGCCGAGGGTGCGCACCGTGCCGCGCAGCGTGACACGCTCCGGGATGACGTTGGGGTTCTCGCCTCCGCGGATGGTGCCGATCGTCACCACCACCGGCTCGAGGCTGTCGACCGCCCGCGGCACGAAGAGGTAGACCGAGCTGACGAACTGCGCCGCCGCGGCGATGGGATCGATCGACTCGTGCGGGCGCGCGGCGTGGCCACCGCGGCCCTCGATCGTCACCCACATCTCGTCGCACGCCGCCGTGAACGTCCCGGCCTTGACTCCGATGGTGCCGAGCCTCCGCGAGGGATCCATGTGCAGCGCGATCACGGCGTCGACGTCGTCGATCGCCCCGCAGCCGATCATCTCGCGAGCCCCCTGGCTGGTCTCCTCGGCCGGCTGGAAGATACCGCGCCACGAGACCGACGCGGGGAGCACCCCGTCTCGGCGCGCGGCGCGGAGAGCGAGCAGCGCGCCCGCGACGGTCGCTGCGTGCGAGTCGTGCCCGCACGCATGCATGACGCCGGGCACCTGACTGCGGTACGGCACGTGCTTGGAGTCCTGGATCCACAGCGCATCGATATCGGCCCGCAGCGCGATGCGGGGGCGAGTCTCGCGGCCGCCGGAATCGACGATCAGCCCCCGACCCTCCGGTCCCCGGCGGCACGTCGCGTCGGTGTCGTCGAAGAGGGCGGCGATGCGAGCGGTGGTCTCGAGCTCCTCGCCGCTCGGTTCCGGATTCGCGTGCAGGCCACGGCGCAACTCGACCATCCTCGGGTAGAGCTCGTCGACGAGTCGATCGAGATGCTCGTTGCAGTTCGGGCTCGGCATGGTCGGTCGAATGTACGGGAATCCGGCGGCATGACCGGCGCGCCATCGTAGAGGGCTCCCCGCCCGGAGCGCAACCGGCTTGCTGGAGCTCCCCGCCCTCAACATCTTGCCGACTCGACACCGATAGCAGGAGAGACGACTTTCCCCCGGGGCGGCCGAACGGGCGGTCGCTCGCTGTCTTATCGGATCGTGGACGACGACCTCCGCAGACTCCAGAAGCGTACCATCCTCCTCCTCACGGCGTTGGTCACTGCACCCGTCGGCGTGGCGGCGGTGGCGCTGGTGGCTTCCGGCGCGGTGGGCCTCGCCGTGATCGTGACCGTGTGCGGCGCGGCCATGGCCGTGGCTTTGCCCCTGGCGGCGGCATTCCGGAGCCGTCTCGCGTCGATCGTCGGCACGCTCATGGATGCCGAGTCCGGCCCGCTGACCGACGACGCCTTGCAGGCGTCGCCGCGGGACGAGCTCCGCGAGGCCAAGGAGTCCGCCGAGCGGGCGAATCGCGCCAAGAGCGAGTTCCTGGCGCGCATGAGCCACGAGATGCGAACGCCGCTCAACGGCATTATCGGGATGATGCACCTCCTGCTCGCCTCGCGCCTCGACTCGAAGGCGCGCCGGTACGTCCACCTCGCACGGTCGTCGGCCGACTCGCTCCTCGAGCTCATCGACGACGTGCTCGACTTCTCGAAAATCGAGGCGGGCAAGCTGGAGCTCGAGAAGCTGCCGTTCGACCTCACGGCGATGATCGAGGACGCCGCGGAATCGCTCTCGAAGGCCGCGGCGGAGCGAAAGCTCGAGCTGCTGTGTTCGGTCTCGCCCGATGTCCCCGCCGTCGTGCGGAGCGACGAGGGCCGCCTGAAGCAGGTGCTCACCAACCTCATCAGCAACGCGCTCAAGTTCACCGTGGAGGGCGAGGTCGTCGTGCGCGCGAAACGCGCGCGCGTCGAGGACGGCGCGGTGGTCGTCCGGTTCGAGGTCGAGGACACCGGCTGCGGCATCCCGGCCGACCGGGTCGCCCGGCTCTTCCGGCCGTTCACGCAGGCCGACAGCTCGACGACGCGCCGGTACGGCGGCACGGGCCTCGGACTCACCATCTGCAGTAGCCTGGTCGACAAGCTCGACGGCGAAATCGGTGTGTCGAGCCAGGAGGGAAAGGGAACGACATTCTGGTTCGAGGTGCCGCTCGAGGACGCCGGCGCGCCCGCGACGGCCCTGGTCGCCCGTCGCAAGACGGTCGATCTGCGCACCCGCCGCATCCTCTGCGCCGACGACAACGAGACGCAGATCGAAATCTTCAGGCGACTGCTCGAGTCGTGGCGGCTGCAAGTCGACTTCGTGCGCGACGGGGAGCAGTGCCTCAAGACGCTGGTCCGGGCCGGCGGGGGCCGCGAGCCCTTCTCGCTCGTCATCCTCGACTACCGGATGCCCGCGGGCGGTCTCCAGCTCGTGCGCAAGATCCGCAAGACCCCGGGCATCCACAAGACGCCGATCATCCTGATCACCTCGATCGAGGACATGGTCAGCCAGAAGGCCTTCGAGGAGTACGAGATCGCCGGCCACCTCGACAAGCCGGTGCGTGAGTCGGAGCTCCTCGACGCCATCGTCGGCGTGCTGACGGGCAACCCGATCCGACCGGGGAGCTGGCGCTTTCGCGAGTTCCTGTCCGATCAGGATGAGCTCGGGGAGCCGGACACGACGTTCCGGATCCTTCTCGCCGAGGACCACGAGATCAACCAGATCGTCGCGGCGGACGTCCTCCGGATGGCCGGGTTCGACTGCGACGTCGTCAGCACGGGACGGGAAGCGCTGTCGTCGGCGAAGACCGGCCAGTACGACCTCGTGCTGATGGACTGCGACATGCCCGAGATGGACGGCTTCGACGCGGCACGTGCGATCCGCCAATGCGAGGAGCACGCTCCGCTTCGCCACGGCGGCCCGAGACACCTCCCCATCGTCGCGCTGACGGCGCACGCCGTGAAGGGCGACCGCGAGCGCTGCCTCGAGGCCGGCATGGACGACTACCTCAGCAAGCCGATCGATCCGTACCGGCTGATCGAGACCATCCGCTTCCATCTGCGCGACGTGGACCCGAGCCGCGGCGACAGCAGGACGTCGCGGCCGCAGGACCGCCACGCGTCGCGGCGGCGGGAGGGGGACGACGATCGACGCGAGCGCTCCCCGGAGGCCATCCACCTCGAGGAACTCCTCGAGCGCTGCCTCGGGAAGGAGTCGCTCGTCCAGCGGGTCCTCAAGGCGTTCCGGGAATCCGGGCGCCAGCCCCACGACGCGATCGCGGAGGCGCTCGAGGCGGGCGATCTCGAGGCCGCCGCCCGGCTGGCTCATGGACTGAAGGGATCGGCGGCGAATCTGGCCGCCGAGGGCTTAAGGCAGGCCGCCCTGGCAGTCGAGAAGAGTGCTAGGGCACAGGACGCGAAGGCCGCACGCGAGGGACTCGAAAGGGTCGGCGAGGAGCTGGACCGGTGTCTCCGGTTCGTCGCCGATACAGCCACACGGGAGACCCCCGCGAGGTGACCATGGCGGCGTCGCGCGACTTGTCAGGGACAGGCAGGGCCGAATGACTGCGACACAGGACGCCGCGGAGCCCCAGGTCGGAAGGATCCTCATCGTCGATGACAATCCGACCAACCTCGTCATCCTCGAGGAGCTGCTCGACGAGTTCGAGATCGAGACCGCCGGTGACGGCCTCGAGGCGCTCGAGAAGCTCGAGGCGTTCCGTCCCGATATCGTCGTGCTCGACATCATGATGCCGGGCATGGACGGTTACGATGTCTGCAGGCGGATCCGGGCGAATGACACGCTCCGCCTGACGAAGATCATCTTCGTCTCGGCGAAGGCCATGCTCCAGGAGCGACTCCTCGGCTACGATGCCGGCGGCGACGATTACGTCAGCAAGCCGTTCGACCACAGCGAGCTGCTCGCGAAGGTCCGCGTCTTCCTGCGCCTCAAGACCGCCGAGGAGTCCGACCTCCTGAAGTCGGAGGTGATCAAGCGATTATGGAGCGAGGCCAGCTCGCGTCTCGAAGGCATCCTCGGGCTCGCGGAGGAGATCAGCGCGGACGAGTCGCTGTCTCCGGACGCCGCCCGGAGCCGGGCCCAGCGCATCGCGGAATACTGCCGCGGGCTGATCTCGTCGATTGCGCATGCCGGCACGTGAGCTCCTCGCCGGTGTTCTTGCCAGCTCGAGCGGACTGATCGAGATCGCGCTCTGCGTCGGGCTCGCCGCGCTCGTCGCTTTGCTCGTGTTCAAGCGCAAGCGCTCGCGACGACTCGATGCGACGCTCGTTGTCCCCCAGCGACTCCGTCACGCCCTCGACCTCCTCGCGGAAGCGCTCGTGCTGCTCGACGAGGACGGACGGATCGTGTTGGCGAACAAGCGGTTCGCCGAGCTGACCGGCCAGGACGAGTCTTCCCTGCTGGGACGCAGCCCATCCGAGCTGCCCTGGGTGATCGCGGGGTCGGGCGAGCGGGCCGATGCGGACGCGCTTCCGTGGGGCATCGCGCTGCGCGAGGGCAGGGAGGTCCGCGGCGTCACGCTCGAGCTCAGTCGCACGCCGCAGGACACCAGGAATCTGGTGGCGAGCGGCTCGCCGATCCGCGACGAGCGTGGCGAGGTGCAGGGAGTCCTCGCGACGTTCGACGACGTCACCGACGTCGAGGAGAAGAATCGCAAGCTCGCCGACATGGTCGAGCTGCTCCAGGAGTCGCGGGACGCGATCCACCGCAAGAACCAGGAGCTGCTCGCCACGAATCAGTCGATCGAGGCCACGGTCGCCAGGCGCACCGAGGAGCTGCAGAAGGCGAAGGAGGCGGCCGAGGAGGCGAGTGTCGCGAAGTCGGCGTTCCTCGCGAACATCTCGCACGAGCTTCGGACGCCGATGCACGCCATCCTGAGCTTCTCCGAGTTCGGCCTCAAGAAACTCGGCGTGGTGCGGGAGGAGAAGATCAGGCACTACTTCTCGACCATCAAGGAGAGCGGCGCGAACCTCCTCGAGCTGCTCAACGAGCTGCTCGACATGTCGAAGCTCGACGCGGGAAAGATGACGTACGACATGCGGCTCGGCGACCTGCTCGACGCCGTGGAGGCCGTCGTGCTCGAGCTCCGTGGCCTCGCGCAGAAGAAGGAGCAACGCGTCGACGTCCTCCCGACCACCGTCGACACGACCGGCGTCTTCGACGACTTCCGAATGAAGCAGGTGGTCCGCAACCTGCTGTCGAACGCCATCAAGTTCACCGGGAAGGGCAAGCGGATCGAGCTGCGATTCGGCGAGGGACAGATCGACGTCGGCGGGCGCCTGGCCGACTCGCTCGAGGTCGCGGTGATCGACGAGGGCCCCGGCATCCCGGAGGAGGAGCTGCAGTCGATTTTCGACCCGTTCTCCCAGAGCCGGAGAACCGACACGGGCGCCGGAGGCACCGGACTCGGACTGCCGATCTCACGCGAGATCCTCAAGGCCCACGCCGGCTCGCTCACGGTCGCCAACCGACCGGATGGCGGCGCGATCTTCACCTTCGCCATCCCGCGCGTGAGAGTGGAGGAATTCGTCCGGGACTGACGGGCAACTCGTCCTCGTCCTCGAAGACGTCGAAAGCGCGGACGACGCCCGACGGGGACGGGAACGCAGATGACGCAGATTACGCAGATTACGCAGAAAGAAGACCAGGAGTTGTCTGTCTCTGGTCTCTGACCTCGGAATCGGACCTCGGATCTCGGAATCGGCATCGGAGTCGGGGTCGGAGTCGGAATCGGATCTCGGAGTCGGAATCGGAGTCGGAGTCGGTCTCCGCAGGTCCGGGCCCCGACGTCGGACCCGAGGCCGAGGGCTTTCGGGCACGGGCACGGGCACGGGCACGGGTACGGGTACGGGAACGGGAACGTTTGTGACGACCCGAGCGTTTCACTCTCCGTCTTGAATCGACCGACAAGTCGTGGTAACCGGAGACACCCATGAACACCTCGTACACACTCCTCGTCGCGGCCATCCTCGGCCTGTCGCTGGCGGGCAGTGCCTCCTGCCGCGCCGATGAGAACGGAGAAGGCGGGACCAACACCGGTGCCGTCGGCGGGTCGGGAGAGGACGCGGTGGAGAAGCCGGAAGAGGACACGACGGGGCGCTTCGACCACGGACGCTGGGATCGCCTGCTCGCCCGCCACGTGACGCGGGAAGGCTGGGTCGACTACGCCGGGCTCCGGCGCCGCGACGCGAAGGAGCTCCAGGCGTATCTCGACGAGCTCGCGCGGGCGGACATCGAGGACCTGCGCGACGACGACGAGCGCAAGGCGTTCTGGATCAACGCGTACAACGCCGTCTGCGTGCGCAAGCTGCTCGACAACGACATCCCCAAGTCGGTTCCGAAGGCCCTCTTCTTCGGGACCAACATCTTCGAGGAGCGCACGTACACGATCGCCGGCGAGAAGCGCTCGCTCGACGACATCGAGCACGGCATCCTGCGCCCAAAGTTTCGCGACAACCGCGTGCACGCGGTTCTCGTGTGCGGCGCGAGCAGCTGCCCGCGGCTGCGCACGGAGGCCTACGTCGGCAGGAAACTCGACGCGCAGCTCGACGAGGAATGCCGCAGCTGGATCAACGACGAGAAGACGCTCGACGGCGAACGGAAGAACTTCCTCGACCGACGGCGCGCGACCTTCCACGGCTCGAAGATCTTCTCCTGGTACAAGGAGGACTTCGGCGGCACGGACGCCGGCGTCCTCGAGTTCGTCAAGCGGTTCATCGACGCGTCCGACCGCGAGTTCATCGAGAAGAACGACGTGCGGGTGAAGTTTCTCGATTACGACTGGACACTGAACCGGCAGAAGTGACGGCCCTCACCCGTCCCCGGTCCCGGTCCCATGCCCGGTCCCGAAAGCGCCCGTCGTGATTGACAAAACTCGCTGGACGACGCCAAGACGGTCACGGTCACGGTCCACGGTCCACGGGTCACGGCCACCGTCCAGGTCAGGGTTGGGCCCGTGCTCGTGCTCCGTATCCGTGTTCCGTCTCCGTTGTCGTCACCGTCGCCGTGCGACAGAGAACCGACTCCGATTCCGACACCGACTCCGACACCGACACCGACGCCGAGATCCGACACCGATTCCGATTCCGACTCCGATTCCGACATCAGAGAACAGAGATCAGAGAACAGAGGTCAGAGATCCGAGACCAGAGTTCCGAGACAGAGACCGACGGGCGGTCTGATCGCCAATCTGCGTCAATCTGCGTCAATCTGCGTCAATCTGCGTAATCTGCGTAATCTGCGTTCCCGTCCTCCACGAACATCGGCCGCGCTTTCGTGTTCGAGGACGAGGACGAGGACGAGCACGAGGCGGGGTTCGGTTCTCCGCTGGGGAATCTGCGTCATCTGCGGATGTTTCCGCTCTCACTCTGCGCAATCCGTGGACCGCCCTTCATCCGCGCCCGCCGATTCGCTACACTTCGTGGTGACGGCTCGACGTCGACGCTGACCTCACCCCCAGGGGACGCAACCGCGCGCTGAGATGACGCTTCCGGTGACACCGCAGCCAGGGACGCTCACCACGCCTCCGGTCATGACTCCGTCCGGGCGGCCCGCGCGGGCGCCGGAGGGCGATCCGCGGTGGCCGCGGCAGGTCATGGCCACCTTCCTGGTGGTGCTCGCGTGCGGAGCCGGCTGCGGACTCCGGGCGCAGCTGGCGCGCTCCGCCGGGTCGGCGCTGGTCGCCGATCTCGGGGATGCGGTCCGGCGGCAGTCCGACCCGCAGCTGGTGCGCGACGGGCTCCCGTCCTTCATGCTGATCCTCGACACGCTGGTGCTCTCCAACCCGGACGACCCCGCGGTGCTGCGGCAGGCGGTGGAGACGTACGTCCTCTACGCCCAGGCGTTCCTCTCCGAGGAAGAGGAAAGGCGCGCCGTCGCCCTGATGGAGCGGGCCCGTGACATGGGAGTCCTGCTGCTCTGCCGGCGCGAGTTCTTCGCGCGCGCGCTCGAGCTTCCGATCGACGAGTTCATCGCCGCGCTCGAGGAGTTCGATGGCGACGACGTGCCCGACCTGCGGGCGGCCGTCTCCGCGTGGCTCGGCTGGATCGTCGCGGCGGGCGGCGACTCGATGGCGGCCCTCGCGGAGCTGCCACGCGCGCTCGCGTGCGTCGAGCGCCTGCTGGCGCTGGAGGACGGCCACGGCGACGGGAGGTCACACCTCATCTTCGCGATCTTCTTCGCCGTGCAGCCGCGAGGCGCGGGCCAGGACCTCGAGCGCAGCCGCGAGCTGTTCGAGACAGCGGTTCGCCTGGCCGGGCCGAGAGACCTGATGCCGAGCGTCATCTACGCGGAGCACTACGGCAAGGCGACACTCGACGCGGAATTCTTCGAACGCACGCTGAGGTCGGTGCTCGAGATCGACCCCGCGAGCGCCCCCGAGAACCGCCTCATCAACGAGCTCGCCCACGAGCGGGCCAGGCGGCTCCTCGCGCGCAAGGACGACATATTCTGAGAGCCGAGATTCCGAGACTGCGAACTCCCGGAGGAACCATGCACATGCGGACGCGTCCTGCCCTCCCGATCCTCACCACGCTCGCGCTCCTCGTCGCGATCCCGGTCGCGGCGGAGACGCACACGCTGAAGATCGCGACGCAGGCGCCGGAGCGGAGCGTGTGGGGCAAGACGCTGCGCAAGATGGCGGACGAGCTCGAGCGCGTCACCAACGATCGCCTGAAGCTGAAGATCTACGCGGGCGGCGTCCAGGGCGACGAGCGCACCGTTCTCCGGAAGATGCGCGTCGGTCAGGTCCACGGCGCGACGCTGATCGGCCCCGGACAGTCGGCCGTGTGCCCGGACAGCTCGCTGCTCCGCACGCCGCTCCTCTTCTCGAACGAGGGCGAGGTCGAGCACGTGCTCGAGAAGGTGAAGCCGGACCTCGTCGCGCAGTCGCGCAAGAAGGGCTTCGAGATCGTCGGCTGGCCGCAGCTCGGCTTCTCCTACGTTTTCAGCCAGAACCCCGTCGACTCGGTCGACACGTTCCGCGATTCGCGTCCGTGGATCATCGAGGACGACACCTTCAGCAAGCACCTCTTCACGGAGCTCGGCGTCAATCCGGTCTCGGCGGGCGTGGGAGACGTGCTCGCGGCGCTCCAGTCGGGTCTGATCCGCGCCGTCGTCACGCCGCCGGTCGGACTGATCTCGCTCCAGTGGCACACGCGGGTCGCCTACCGATCCGACGTCGAGATCAGCTTCAGCGTCGGGGTCCTCGCCATCCGTTCGGCGAGCTGGGATCGTTTGCCGGAGGACCTGCAGAAGAAGTTCCGCGAGGTGGTCGAGCGGCACGTCACGGAGCTCAACCGCACCATCCGCCGCCAGAACGCCGAGGCGCTCGCCGTGCTGGAGCGCGCCGGCATGAAGATCGCGAAGGTCGACGAG